>CAIQPV010000682.1 GCA_903873725.1 uncultured Nitrosomonadales bacterium | reverse complement strand
GCGGGACATCGTACAGCCTTGTCCACTTTGCGGAGTATTTGTTTTGCTGGATTCCCGCCTGCGCGGGAATGAGGTTGTTAATAGATAATTTGGAATAATTCGAGAAAATTAGGGATGAACCAGATATCAAACCCGCTATTGGTCACGGCCTTGATGCTGGCCGTATCCAACCTGTTTATGACCTTTGCCTGGTATGGGCATCTGAAGAATCTGGCGGGTTCTCCCTGGTATGTGGCGGCACTGATTAGCTGGGGTATTGCTCTGTTCGAATACTTGATACAGGTGCCTGCTAACCGCATCGGCTATACTGCGTTCAGCCTCGGCCAGTTGAAAATTTTGCAGGAAGTCGTCACGCTGTCGGTCTTCGTCCCCTTCGTTGTGCTGTACATGAACCAGCCGCTGAAAATTGATTATCTGTATGCCGCGTTTTGCCTGATGGGCGCGGTGTATTTTATTTTTCGCAGTAGCTAGAAGTTTTTTAACCTTTGGAAAGAATTTATGCAATGTCCGATCTGCGCTTCTGAAATCAGCAACAATGCAATTGCGTGTGAAAAGTGCGGTGCCACCAGAGTTACCCAGCGTACACCGATGGGTGTACTCATTGGCTGGTTGGGCATGTTGACGGCGATTTGCATGGGAATGATGTGGCTTTTTCTTATAGCACTTCTTGTTTTTGGACATGATTTAAACGGATTCCCCTGGCCGGTACTTATATTGGGCACGATCGCGGCGGCAGGATTGTTGTTCTACTCAAAATCAACCATGCATGCCAATTGGGCACGCCAAGGAAATTAATCTCCTATGAAATCTGAGAAAGTACCGTCAATACATATACTCGGAATTTGCGGCACGTTCATGGGCGGCATCGCGGTGTTGGCCCAACAGGCCGGTTATCGTGTCACCGGTTGCGACGCCAATGTTTACCCGCCGATGAGTACGCAGCTCGAAGCACAAGGCATCGAGTTAGTCGAAGGCTTCGGAACGGAACAGCTTGATCTCAATCCGGATATATTCGTCATCGGCAATGTGGTGTCGCGCGGCAATCCGCTGATGGAGGAAATTCTCAACCGTGGTTTGCCTTACGTTTCCGGCCCGCAATGGCTGGCTGACAGGCTCCTCCGCGACAAATGGGTTATGGCGGTAGCAGGTACTCACGGCAAAACCACCACCACTTCGATGCTGGCGTGGATACTGGAATATGCCGGTTTGAATCCCGGCTTTCTGATCGGAGGTGTGCCAGAAAATTTCGGTGTTTCGGCACGTCTTCCCTTACCGCAACCCTCTCCCGCCTGCGGGAGAGGGGGTTATGAAGGAGATTTTTTCGTCATCGAGGCCGACGAATACGATACCGCCTTTTTCGACAAGCGTTCCAAATTCGTGCACTACCGTCCCCGCACGGCCATACTCATTAATCTGGAATTCGACCATGCCGATATTTTTGCCGACCTTGCCGCCATCGAAACACAGTTCCATCATCTGGTGCGTACCGTGCCGGGCAACGGCCTTATTGTCAGCAATGGACGCGAAGAATCTCTGGTGCGTGTAATCAAGCGCGGTTGCTGGACGCCGGTGGAAATATTTGGAGTTCACCCCCTCCCCAGCCCAACTAGCCATTCGACTAAGCTGCAAAAGACCGTAACTAAGTCACTGGTTACCCCGGCGGGAGAGGGGGCCAGTTGGCAAATTGATGACGGCAACTGTGTAACACTAAATGGCGAGTACCAAGGTATTTTGAAATGGGAGTTGATGGGCGAACACAACCGCATGAATGCTCTCGCCGCGCTAGCTGCTGCGCGTCACGTCGGTGTTCCGGTTGAGCTTGGTTTGGCTGCGCTTGCCGAATTCAAGAACGTTAAACGCCGCATGGAAGTGCGCGGCGTGGTGAATGGCATCACCGTCTACGACGATTTCGCCCATCACCCCACCGCAATAGGCACGACTGTCGCCGGACTGCGCCACAAGGTTGGAAATGCACGTATCCTCGCCGTGCTGGAACCACGCTCAAACACCATGAAGCTCGGCGTAATGAAAAATGCCCTTCCCGGCAGCCTCAGGGATGCCGATGAGGTATTTTGCTACGGTGCCAACCTTGGCTGGGATGCAGCCGCGTCACTTGCTCCGTTGGGTGCCAAGGCTATAGTCAAAGATGATCTGAATGAATTGGTAGCGGCCATCGCCGCCACCGCGCGCCCCGGCGACTATGTGCTGGTCATGAGTAACGGCGGCTTTGGCGGAATACATGAAAAGTTGTTGAAAAGATTGGCAGGATAGCTCGTCATTCCGGCGAAGGCCGGAATCCAGTTGATTGAGAATCTCGCGTAGCGTTCAACATTGGTTTGTCCGCTACGCGAAGTGTTATTTTTGCTGGATTCCGGCCTTCACCGGAATGACGAGCTAATGAACCGCCATTTCTTCCGCGTCAAAAAATCCGCTGTTGCCCAATTCTATCGTCAATGCCCTGTAGTCCGCCGCACCCGGACTATTTGGTGAAAAGGCAAACACATCCTTGCCGTGCATGGGGCTGGTTGCCAGTGCCACATTTTCGCCAATGCGGGTGTTGCACACCTTGGCTCCAAAGCGTTCCTTGAGTTTATCGAAAATTTCATAGGAGAGTTTTCGCCGTGAGTCGAAGCGGGTAAGCACAATGCGCCGCTCGAATTTTCGCTTTAGTTTGGTCTCCAGCACATTAAGCGCGGAATCCAGCCGATGTACACCTTGCATGGAAAGAAAATCAGCCGAGACCGGGATCAACACCCGGTCTGCTGCAAGCAACGCATTCAATGTGAGTACGCCCAGCATGGGGCAGCAGTCGATCAGGATGGGCGCGCCGGTCAGTCCGAGATCTTCACCAAAGCCCTGTTTTAACAAAGTTGCCGCTTTTGGATCGCTACCGTAAAGCGCATCGATTTTTGCCAGGCCCAATGAGGATGAAATAATCTGCCAGCCTGCCGGTGTATCACGCAATAATTTGGTAAGCGGGGTTTGATATTTGAAAAATTTTTCCATGCCAACATCCGGGGCCGTGGCATTTTTTACTCCGCAGGCTATGCTCAGGTGTCCTTGCGGATCCATATCGAGGGCTATGGGATTGCGGTTCGCCAAGGCAAGTGCTGCGGTAAGATTCAGGCAGGTAGTCGTTTTACCCACGCCGCCCTTTTGATTGAATACGGCGATGACAGCCATATGAAACACCTCCACGGTTGTGGAACGTGTATAGGACAAACCGCACTGACAATTGCCGACAGGACTATTCCACTGTTACCGACTTTGCGAGATTGCGCGGCTTGTCTACGTCCGTTCCCTTCTGCAATGCCACGTAATATGCCAGTAGCTGCAACGGGATGGTGTGGAGAATAGGGCTTAAAAACCCGGCGTGTTCGGGCATTTGCATCAGGTTAATACCGTCACTTGAATGGAAACGCGTATTGGCATCGGCAAACACATACAGTTCGCCACCGCGTGCCCGCACTTCTTGCAGGTTGGACTTGAGTTTTTCCAGCAGTAAGTCGTTGGGCGCCACGGCGACAACCGGCATGTTTTTGTCCACCAGTGCCAGCGGACCGTGCTTCAGTTCCCCGGCAGGATAGGCTTCGGCGTGAATATAGGAAATTTCCTTGAGCTTGAGCGCCCCTTCAAGCGCAATGGGGTAATGCAGCCCGCGTCCGAGGAACAGGGCGTGCTGTTTGTCGGAAAAGCGTTCCGCCAGTTTCGCTATGGCCGGTTCCAAATTCAGTACAGCCTGAGCCGCGCTGGGTAGGTGCCGCAAAGCATGCAAATGCTGCTGTTCAACTTCCTTGCTTAATTTGCCGTGAAGCTTTGCCAAAACAAGGGTGAGCAGAAACAGGGCGGCCAGTTGCGTCGTAAAAGCCTTTGTAGAGGCGACGCCGATTTCCGGCCCGGCGCGTGTCAGCATACGCAGTTTGGATAGTCTCACCAGCGCGCTTTCCGGCACATTGCAAATAGACAAGGTATGTACATGCCCCAATGACTTGGCATGGTTAAGTGCCGCCAGAGTATCGGCCGTTTCGCCCGATTGGGAGATAGTCACTACCAGCGTCTTCGGGTTGGGTACGCTCACCCGGTAGCGGTATTCGCTCGCGATTTCCACATTACAAGGGATGCCCGCGATTTCTTCCAGCCAGTAACGCGCCACCAGTCCGGCATGATGGCTGGTGCCGCAGGCGAGAATGAGAATGCTGTCGATATCGGCAAAAGTCGTCGCCGCTTCTGCGCCAAAAATGCCGGGCACCAAAGACTGGCTGTTACAAACAGCTTCCAGCGTGTCTGCCAGCGCTTGCGGCTGCTCGTGGATTTCCTTCTGCATGTAGTGGCGGTATTCGCCCAGTTCTACGCTTTCGTTGGTTAGCTCGCTGATGTGTACCGGGCGTTTTACTTCATCGCCTTTGGCATTGAAAATACGATAGCCGCGCAGACCGATTTCGGCCACGTCACCTTCTTCCAGATACACCATGTTTTTGGTGACCTGCAGCAAGGCTGACGCATCCGAAGCGATGAAATGCTCGCCCTCGCCCACCCCCAGCAGCAACGGGCTACCCTTGCGCGAACCGATAAGCAAATCAGGATTATCTGCTGCCACCACGCCGATAGCGTAAGCACCCACCAACTCGGTAAGCGCCGCTTGGGTTGCTACCAGCAAACTGTTCCCGCGCGCATAATGACTGTGAATGAGGTGGGCGATGACTTCGGTATCGGTATCGGAGGTAAACACATAATTTTGTGCGGTCAGCCGGGTGCGCAGTTCTTCATAGTTTTCGATGATCCCGTTATGCGCCACCGCGATAACGTCGGAACTGATATGCGGATGTGCGTTGCGCTCGCTCGGAACACCGTGCGTGGCCCAGCGTGTATGGGCAATACCCAAGTGTCCGTGAGTGCTTGCACTCTTTTCTGTCAGCTCTGCCACGCGCCCGGTGCTGCGTACTCGCTCCAGATGGCTGTTGTTGACCACCACCAGTCCCGCCGAGTCATAGCCGCGATATTCCAGCCGCAACAGACCTTGCAACAGGATGGGGACGACATTCCGTTGCGCGATTGCGCCAACTATTCCGCACATATTTGAACTCCGGTGAGTCGTGAAATGTGAAAGGCGGATAACCGCTGTTTCCCTCCCGGCAGGGAGGGTGGCGCAAAGCGCCGGGTCGGCATCACGTTTCACTTTTCACCTTTCACTTGTTTAATCGGCCGTTTCCATCCGGCAATTGTCACCTGCTTGCTGCGCGATAAAGTCAGTTCGCCTTCCGGCGCCTCGCGCGTAATTGTAGAACCCGCACCTATGGTTGCCCCGCGCTTGACGGTAACAGGTGCCACCAATTGGGTATCCGAGCCGATGAACACATCGTCCTCGATAACCGTGCGATACTTGTTTGCGCCATCGTAGTTGCAGGTAATGGTGCCTGCGCCGATATTGACGCGGCTACCCACCGTACTGTCACCGATATAACTCAGGTGGTTTGCTTTACTGCTTGCCGCGATTTCGCTGTTTTTCACTTCGACAAAGTTGCCGATATGCACGTCATTGTGCAGCTTGCTGCCGGGACGTATCCGGGCATAAGGGCCAATATGGCAGTTATTTCCAATCTCGGCCTGGTCGATATGACTGTAAGGCGCAATCTGCGTGCCGGAAGAAACGCTGGAATTCCTGATTACGCTGTAAGCACCCACTCTCACGTTGTTTCCTAGATCTACGTCACCCTCGAAGATACAACCAATATCAATCTCGACGTCCCGACCGCATACTAGTTTGCCACGTATATCCACTCGCGCAGGATCAGCGAGAGTAACCCCCTGTCCCAACAGGTGATAAGATTGTTCGCGTTGCCATGTCCTTTCCAGTTCAGCCAGTTGTACTTTGCTATTTATTCCCTGCACTTCCCAAGCGTGAGCCGCCTGCACGGAATGTACGAGGATCCCTTGTTCCACTGCCATAGCGGCGATGTCGGTTAAGTAGTACTCACCCTGCGAGTTGTTATTTTGCAATTTGGCTAACCAGTTGCGCAGCAAATGCGTTGAGGCGGCCAGAATGCCGGTATTCACTTCCTTGATGGAGCGTTGCTCCGGCGTGGCATCTTTCTCTTCGACGATGGAGGTTATATTTCCTGATCCATCGCGCACGATACGACCATAACCGGTGGGATTGTCGAGATGGACAGTAAGCAAAGTCAGCGCATCCTGCCTGGAAAGCATCTGCCGCAAAGTAGTATGCTGGATAAGAGGCACATCACCATACAATACCATCGTCAGACCATGGCCCTGTAATTGCGGAAGCGCCTGTTGCACTGCATGACCGGTGCCAAGCTGCGGCTCCTGCAACACAAAATCTGCTTTGTAATGCGCCATCGTCTGTGGCACTATTTCGCCACCGTGCCCATAAACTACGCAGGTTTTGTCCGGTGAGAATTCAGTAGCCGTATCCAGCACATGTTGCAACAGAGGCTTCCCCGCCAGGGAATGCAGTACCTTGGGGAGGTCTGAATGCATGCGTGTGCCCTTGCCGGCTGCAAGAATAACTATATTTAATGTAGCCATGTCCGTCTAATCAAAAGTATTTTTACGGTTAAATAGTTATGCCCGTTAGAGTATAAACAAAAAAAGCAGCCGAGGCCGCTTTCCTTGTTGTTTGTTGATCAAACTTAACGCTACAGCATTTACCTGCGCAATTTCTGAATCGCATGCAACTGCGCTACAGCTTCGATCAATTCGGCTTGGGCTTGGGCGTAGTCAACATCAGAAGCCCGGTTTCTCATGGCTTCTTCCGCTGCACGTTTGGCTTCAATTGCACGGCCTTCGTCCAAATCGACGCCACGGATGGCGGTGTCGGCTAGGATAGTGACCAAATAGGGCTGCACTTCCAGCATTCCGCCGGAAACATAAATTAATTCCTCTTCGTCCTGATTCGGCAGCTTGAGTCGCACCGAACCCGGCTTGATGCGGGTAAGCAGCGGGGCGTGGCGGGGATAGATTCCCAATTCGCCCATTTCTCCAGGGGCAACAACGACTTCCACCGGCCCGGAAAACAGGGCTTTCTCGGCGCTGACTACATCGACGTGTACGGTTAATGCCATGTCTGAATACCTCTAGCGTTGGCTTTAATTAATTACAGCGTCTTGGCTTTTTCGACAGCTTCTTCGATGCCGCCGACCATGTAAAATGCCTGCTCCGGCAGGTGATCGTAATCGCCGTTCACAATGCCTTTAAAACCTTTGATGGTTTCCTTGAGCGTCACGTATTTACCGGGGCTGCCGGTAAATACTTCAGCCACATGGAATGGCTGCGACAGGAAGCGCTGAATCTTACGGGCGCGAGCCACAGCCAGCTTGTCTTCCGGTGCCAATTCGTCCATACCCAGAATCGCGATGATGTCACGCAATTCCTTGTAGCGCTGCAGCGTTTGCTGCACGCCACGGGCTACGTTGTAATGCTCTTCACCCACCACCAACGGATCGAGTTGACGCGAAGTGGAATCCAGCGGGTCAACCGCAGGGTAAATCCCCAACGAAGCGATGTCACGCGACAACACTACGGTCGAGTCAAGGTGCAGGAAAGTGGTTGCCGGAGACGGGTCGGTCAAGTCATCCGCAGGTACGTAAACGGCCTGTATGGAAGTGATCGAGCCCACCTTGGTGGAAGTAATACGCTCTTGCAAACGGCCCATTTCTTCAGCCAGCGTCGGTTGATAACCCACGGCGGAAGGCATACGGCCCAGCAACGCGGATACTTCGGTTCCGGCCAGGGTGTAACGGTAAATGTTGTCCACGAAGAACAGGATGTCACGGCCCTCATCGCGGAATTTTTCCGCCATGGTCAGGCCGGACAGCGCCACGCGCAGACGGTTGCCGGGCGGCTCGTTCATCTGGCCGAACACCATCGCAACTTTGTCCAGCACGTTGGAGTCTTTCATTTCGTGGTAGAAGTCGTTACCTTCGCGGGTGCGTTCACCCACACCGGCAAATACCGACAAACCGCTGTGCTGCTTGGCAATG
>CAIQPV010000681.1 GCA_903873725.1 uncultured Nitrosomonadales bacterium | reverse complement strand
GTGCTGTCGGCATGCCCTCCGCATCTTCGGTGACCATACCACCGTGAACCTGACACCGCTCTTTCAATGGTGGACGCATCATCGAAATGAAAGCCAAGGCGACCTTAATGCCAGCGCGACCATTTCCCGTCCCTTGGAAGCCTGGCATCGAATTATCGGCAACAAAGTCAGCGAGCTAGAGTACGCTTGGGTGGTAGATGCTGTAATTTCCACCAACCCCGGAGCCAGCACCCATGCGCGAATCATTCTGAAAAACCCGCCGAGCGCGGAAGAACAGACCTTTTATACGTTGAAAAGCGAGTTGGCTGCTGCCGCCCTGCAAATGACCAACGACCAACGAACTTATCAGGCGGACACCAAGGCAGCCCAAAAGGCGGAAGCCCGCGCCCAAACCGTAAGATACGCTCGGAATGGCAAAATTCAGGCGAACGGAAATGCGCAAAGGGCCGGCCAATACCAGCAGGCTGCTGCGGCCGCACTCAATGACCAGAAGCAATTGCAGCAGGCTGTAGCCCCGGCGCAGAAACAATACGAGGCCATTCCCTCCATTCATGGCAAGTATCGAATTGATTGGTTTGCACTGGAGATTGGCCGTAACCAGCAAGGGGTGCCCATTTATGATTTGGGCGTAGTGGAGCCCAATTCGCCGTGATTTCCCGGTTCATCCAATAAATCATCGAAGCATAACGGCGATGCTGCAACAGCCCCAACAGGCGGTGGCCGCCGCCCCCGTAGCCACACTGACCACGCCGGCGCCACAACCGATGGTTTCGTATGCAGATTCAGGGCCGGTTGCAACGGCCACTGTGTTGCTCCGCCGGTGACGTAAGTGCAAACTTTGTCAGTACCGACCTATTATTATGTCCAGCCATATTATAATCCGGGTTATTCCTGTTATTCATCCGTAGCGCTTTCCTTCGGCTGGGTTTGGGGTGGAGGCGGTTGGCACGGTGGCAGGCACCACTAATGCCTTGCCCCTTCCGGATGGACCACTACACCAAAAGATTGAGGGTTCTGCAGTAACGTAAATGCGTTACTACTTATTGTTGTGTTTCTTTTACAAATGGCACCATGTCTAAAAGAAATTTAGCACCAGCAGTTTATACGTTATGTTTCTTGGCTGGCATCCTGACCGGGGTGAAGGCCAAATTGAATGAGTTTTGCCTTCATTGTGATGCGTGAGATGCCAAGCCACCGGGCGGCTTTGGCTTGATTGCCTTGGGACTGCTCAATGGCGCGGGCGAAAAGTTCGTGTTCGGCAGTTTCAAGCAAACGAGCATGTATATCAGTGATTTCCCCGCTGCGGGCGGCGGCGAGCAATTCATCCACATATTCACCGAAGGAAAGCGCTGCGGAATACGCCGTCCCGCCGCTTTTGTTCAGCGCGGTGCGGACGTGGTCGAGGCTAATGGGGTAACCTTGCGCGGCGAGCAGTGCCTTGCGCATCACATTTTCCAGTTCGCGCACATTGCCGGGCCATGATTGCGACTGAAGTAAATCAACTGCATCGGGATGAATGGACGGATTGGCATGGCCTAAATCCGGGCCGTGCTTGCTCAGAAAATAATGAACCAGATCAGGAACATCCTCGCGGCGATAGCGCAAAGACGGCAGTGTGATCGATGCCACGTTGAGGCGGTAATATAAATCTTCGCGAAATTGCTTCTCGCGAATGGCCGTTTCAAGGTCGCGATGGGTGGCGGCGATGACTCGAACATCCACCGGGACGGTTTCTTTGCCACCGAGCCGCTGAATGTTTTTTTCCTGAAGGAAGCGCAGAAGTTTTGACTGCGTGCCGAAAGTCATGTCGCCGATTTCATCGAGAAAAATCGTGCCGTGGTTCGCCTGCTCGAAGCGGCCGATTCGCTTTGTATCTGCTCCGGTGAAAACACCGCGTTCGTGCCCGAACAGTTCGCTTTCCAGCAGTGTTTCGGGAATCGCTGCACAGTTAATGGCAATGAATGGCGCGTTGGCGCGGTCGCTGTGCTGGTAAATGGCGCGGGCGATCAACTCCTTACCTGTGCCGGTTTCGCCGCGAATCAGC
>CAIQPV010000680.1 GCA_903873725.1 uncultured Nitrosomonadales bacterium | reverse complement strand
TGTTGTCCAATCGGCGATGTATGCATGGAACGGCAGGATACAAGATCCGGTGATCCTTCACCGCATGAAAAACCTTCTCGGCATTTTTGTAATCGGCGCACTTTTTCTAGTTGCGGTTTACCACCTGAACAATCTGTATTTCGCCAAACAAACTGCTTTCGAGCATTTCATCCTGTCTGATGGGGGTATCTATCCGTGGCTGTTCTGGGGCGGTTACGTTGTGCTGGGCAGTTTGCTACCGTTGTTGCTGATTTTTCATCCCAGCCTGGGGAAAATCAGATGTATCGTTGCCGCTTCACTGCTGGTCATCCTTGGGAGCTTCGCCCTGCTCTATGTTTTCATCATCGGAGGCCAGGCATTTCCGCTTTCGATTTTCCCCGGCTATGAAGCAAGCAGCAGTTTTGGCGATGGACAAATCGCAAGCTACACGCCTTCTCTGCCCGAATTCCTATTGGGCTTCGCCGGCATTACCGTCGCGTTCCTGATTACAGCAATAGGTGTACGGGTGATTGACTCCCTCCTGCCGCATGATATCCTGGACCAGCGCACGTTAGAGACAGACTGATGGGGGTTTAGATGAACCGGATGCTGATCTCCGCCGCACACAAGTCTTCCGGGAAAACAACGGTCAGCATCGGCTTGTGTGCCGCATTGAGCGCACGCGGCCTGTCAGTGCAGCCCTACAAGAAAGGGCCGGACTATATAGATCCAATGTGGCTGTCTCAAGCCTGCGGACGCGATTGCCGGAATCTTGACCTGTATCTGATGGAGCGCGACGATATTGTATCCACCTTCGTGCACCATAGTTCTGACATCAATCTGGTCGAGGGCAACAAGGGACTGTATGACGGTCTCGCGCTCGACGGCAGCAACAGCAATGCTGCTCTGGCCAAACTACTCGATCTGCCGGTGGTGCTGGTCATAGACGCACGTGGCATGACGCGCGGCATCGCGCCGCTGATTCTGGGCTATCAGGCATTCGACAAGGATATCCAGGTCGCCGGAGTGATCCTCAATAATCTTGGCGGCAGCAGGCATGAGTCCAAGTTGCGCGAGGTGATCGAACATTACACCGATGTACCGGTAATCGGTGCAATCCAGCACGACGAAAAGCTGACAATCGTCGAGCGCCATCTCGGTCTGATGCCGAGCAATGAGTCTGGCGAGGCAATAAAGCGCATCAGGGAAATCGGCTCGATTGTCAATAGCCAGGTTGATCTTGACAAACTACTTACGCTCTCCGCCAAGGATCCGCTGCCCGCTCCCGCCAAAGCGGATATCAGCGCATTTCCTTCACCGGAAAAACTTAAAATCGGAATTGCACGCGACCGCGCCTTTGGCTTTTATTACGCCGATGACCTGGATGCGCTGACTGCTGCCGGTGCCGAATTGATTCCATTCGACACGCTGGGTGAGGGGCATCTTCCCGACGTTGATGCGCTATATATTGGCGGCGGCTTCCCGGAAATGTTTGCCCGGGATCTGGAAGCCAATACCTCACTTCGCGCCGAAATCAGGCAGGCCATAATTTCAGGCATGCCGGTATATGCGGAATGCGGCGGCTTGATGTATCTTTCTCGCACACTAAGCTATCAGGGGCAGAGTTATGAAATGGTCGGTGCCATCCAGGGCGATGTGGTCATGCACAGTAAACCGGTCGGACGCGGTTACGTCCATCTGGCCGAAAATCTGGAACACCCATGGCCGCGCCCGAATGTTCCTGCCAAGGAAATTCGCGCACACGAATTTCACTATTCCAGCCTGGAAAATCTACCGTCCGATACCAAATTTGCCTTCCGCGTCACGCGCGGCCACGGCATAGACGGCAGGCACGACGGCCTCGTCCTGCACAATCTGCTCGCCTCCTACACCCATCTGCGTACCATAGGAAGTTGCTATTGGGCGACACGTTTTGTTGCTTTTGTGCGGCGGGTAAAACAAGAGAGTGAACATTGATCTCTGCAAGCAGCACAAGAACTCTCCTTTAACTGAGAATATTCGTAGTCATCGCAAGCATCACCCATTTGCCCTTGGCAACCTGTAAAATCCACCACTCAACTCATTTAATCAACACTTAATATGGAACATCCATTCGCAAAATTCATTCAGATTCTCGGCAAAGGTCAACGCGGCGCCCGCGATCTGACGCAGCAGGAAGCAGAACAGGCCATGACCATGATTCTTGCCCATCAGGTTGAACCCGTCCAGCTCGGCGCATTTCTCATGTTGATGCGTGTCAAGGAAGAAACCGGTGAAGAAGTGGCGGGTTTCGCACGCGCAGTTCGCAACTCGCTCACTCGTCCTGCCGGTTTTCCCGCAGTAGATCTGGATTGGGCTTCCTATGCCGGAAAGCGCCGTCAATTGCCATGGTATTTGCTCTCTGCACTGCTGCTGTCCAGCCACAACATCCGCGTGCTGATGCATGGCATGGCGAGTGGCATTGAGGGCCGGATATTCATTCCCCAGGCCATGCAGGCACTTGGCTTGAAACCGGCCGCCTCTCTTGACGAAGCTTCCGCACAGATAGCAAAAACAAATTTTGCTTTTATCTCCCTGGGCGCATTGAACAGCGATCTCGACCGGATGCTGGGTCTGAAATCCGTGCTCGGCTTGCGCTCCCCGATTCATACCATTATCCGAATGCTCAACCCGGTCGGTGCGCCTGCTTCCATTATGGGTATCTTCCACCCCGGTTACGATGGGACCCATCAACGCGCCGCTTCATTGATGGGAGATCACAACCTCGCGGTGTTCAAGGGCGAAGGCGGTGAAGCAGAAAGAAATCCGGATGCCCCCTGCAATGTAAAAATGTTGCTTGACGGCATCATGCTTGAAGAGGAATGGCCCGCACTATTCAGCAGCAAGCACTTGAAAAATGAATCCATGGACCCATCAAATCTCGCCAAATTCTGGCGCGGAGAACTTGAGGACGAATACGGCAAGGCCAGCGTGCTGGGCACTGCGGCCATTGCACTGAGAACGATCGGGCGTGCGCACAGCATTACAGATGCCGAAGCGCAGGCGGCGAAGTTATGGGAATCGCGGGATATTGGTTATCTTCAAAGGATTGCGGGCTGATGGATTTCCTGCCGGTTTTCCTGAATCTCAAAGGAAGGAAATGTCTCGTAGTGGGCGGCGGCGATGTTGCCGTGCGCAAGGCATCGGTTTTACTGCAAGCCGGCGCAATGGTCAGGATCGTTGCCCCGCAATTGCAGGAGTCATTTGAATTGCCTCCCGAAAGCGAATATCTGGCGGCACGTTTCCAGCCGTCACACCTCGATGGAATGACACTGGTGATTGCTGCAACAAACGACACTTCGGTAAACGAACACGTGTCGCGGGAAGCCAAGCAGCGCAACATACCGGTGAACGTGGTTGATAACCCCGACCATTGCACCTTCATCATGCCTGCGATTCTCGACCGCTCTCCACTGATCATTGCCTTCTCCACGGGTGGCGCGTCTCCTGTACTGGCGCGACTGTTGCGCGGCAAGCTGGAAACATTGATCCCGCAAGCTTATGGCCTGCTCGCCAAATTTGCCGAACGTTTTCGAAATACTGTTAAACAGCGCATCGCCATACCATCTCAACGGCGGATTTTCTGGGAAGACGTGCTCGATGGCGCGGTCGCCGAGAAATTTTTTTCCGGCGACGAACGCACCGCCGAGGCTATGCTGCTCGATTTGCTCGAACATCCCCAAGCACAGAAAGAAGGCGAAGTGTACTTAGTCGGTGCCGGCCCCGGCGACCCTGATTTGCTGACATTCCGCGCGCTGCGTCTGATGCAGAAAGCCGACGTGGTGTTGTACGACAATCTCGTTTCCAAAACCATTCTGGAAATGACGCGGCGCGATGCGGAAAGAATTTTCGTCGGCAAACGGCGCGGCAACCACACGCTGCCGCAGGAAGAAATCAACGAGTTGCTGGTGCGGCTCGCCAGGGAAGGCAAGCGCGTATTGCGGCTCAAGGGCGGCGACCCGTTCATCTTCGGGCGCGGCGGCGAGGAAATCGAGAAGCTGGCCGAACACAAAATCAACTTTCAGGTGGTACCCGGCATCACCGCCGCATCCGGCGTTTCAACCTACGCCGGGATACCGCTCACCCACCGTGACCATGCTCAATCCTGCGTGTTCGTTACCGGCCACCTGAAGGACGGAACCATGGATCTCGACTGGGAAATGTTGGCGCGCCCGAAACAGACCATCGTGGTTTACATGGGTCTGCAAGGTCTGGGAATGCTATGCACCCAGCTCGTGGCTCACGGCCTGCCTGCAACAACACCCATCGCAATTGTGCAACAGGGAACCACACAGAATCAGCGCGTAGTCAGCGGCACCCTTTCCACACTGCCGTACAACCCGGAAATTGCTCAACTTCACGCCCCAACCCTGATTATTGTTGGCGGCGTAGTCAGTCTCAGGGAAAAACTGGCCTGGTTCAAGCCGACCCTCCCACGCGAATGACGCTGTTAGTTCAAGCAGCTTGGGAGGGGGCAAATCGGGAGTCTCAACCATCAAAGGTTGTGTATCCGGTTGCATTATTGCAAGATAAGGTTTCAACTTACGCTGCGGATTGATATGAAGCAAGTACTATTTATAAATGGCAAAATAGGCACCTGTCCTGATAAAAGATTAGGTCTTTTATTGGGGCTGCTTAAAGGTTAGGCGAAGCGGCAACGCCTTTTTTGCCACAACATCAACAGGGACTTATATGAATTCTTTCTACAAAAGTAAACTTGTCGCAATTAGCACAGCTCTTCTTTGCGCTTGTGCGTCGCCAACAGTTGTTCAATCTGTAAAACCTGGTGATAGTGGCTTGACCTGTTCAGCATTGCAAAATGAGTACGCTGATGCAGAAAATCTTAAAAAAACGGCTGATAGTGAAAAGGGGGTGACGGGTGGCAATGTTGCACGTCTCCTATTTTGGCCCTCAATTGTTGGCACTTATATGAATGCAAACGAGGCTATTGCAGCGGCGGATAATCGTAAAGTTCATCTCGCAAATCTAATGAGCCAAAAAAATTGCGTCATTCCTGAATTGCAGCAAGCAACTACTGACAAGAAGATTTCAGACACCGCACAAAATCCTGCCACAACGCCTCAAACTAAAGAGGTAAGGCTCGCAGAATTAAAAAAACTCTATGACGCGAATCTAATTAGCAAAGAGGTCTACTCGGAACGTCAAAAAGCAATTCTGGATACACCATAATAATTCTCCAATTGAAGAGTATGTGTGGAAAGGTACGGTGTCAGTTCAAGGTTTGTGCATTGTTTTCATAGCAAAAAGCCTACCATTACATTCGAGAGGGACTGGCTACGCCAGCCCCTCAATTTAGACCTCTCTTGGTGCTTGCATATTG
>CAIQPV010000679.1 GCA_903873725.1 uncultured Nitrosomonadales bacterium | reverse complement strand
CGTCTTGACCATAGCAAATTTGCGGCCAGCTTGAATTTGGCCATCCCGGTTACATCGCTGTTATCGCGGCGATACTCAACTACTTCATGGCCATGTGAACGCAGCAAGCTAATCTCGGAATCAACCACCATGTCTTCACCACCCCGAAGCTGGTAGGAGTTGTGTGCAATCAGGATACGCAGCATGGTTTCGCTACTGCTTGGAATGCTCTGGAATAGGAGTGGTTAGTCATGTTCTCGATGAATTAAAGTACCTCTGACTGCCTTGCTTCCCCGCGCAGGCATGCCAAACGATCAAGGCAGATAAACAGCTTTTCTCGCTAAAGACTAATAATTCTGTGCTAGATTTATGACACCATCATGAATCGCACTTCAATTTAGAAGTAGGCAACATGCCTCGGGTGGATGAAACTAAAGCAGACGATAAATTAGAATAACGACAAAAAACCGCAGTTATGGAATAAATTTATGGTATTTCAATGGATTATGCCGCTTTTGCAGGTGCAAATTTATCCGCATGCCCAACGAGTTATGTACGACAGTCATAATCTGCACCTACCCGGTACTGGTTGAAATTGCGCTCAATCAGGAAGTACTTGGCTCCGCCAGCGCTTGCAAAATACCCTTATGAAAATTCTCAGCCATGTTCTCAATTGAGTATTTAATCGCTGACTGTTTTGCTCCGTCTCTCAAGTGTGCCAAACGTTGGGGGTCTCGCAGTAATCCTGTTACCTCTGCAACATACGCATCAACTGAGTTCGCAGTCATCAACCCATTTTCCCCGTTGACCAGATAGTCGATCTCGGGTGAATGGTTGCCGCAATCCGTTGTCACCAGCACTGCGCCGGCAACGAAGGCATCCAGAATGGACAGACCGACCATGCCAGGATTCAGGAATACATCAGCCAAGCGAAGATACACAGCTTTGTCACGACCATACACACCTCCGGGATAGCGCAGCCACGGGTACCGGGCCGCTGCTTTATCCACCATGTTGTGCATCGGACCATCACCTATAATCAATAGATGAAAACCCGGTATAGTCTCTGCAATACGTTGCACAGCATCCAGCAGAAAATCAATACGTTTTTCCAAGTATAGCGAACCAACATACAATCCAACCGGCCCGTCTCCTATATTAAGTTGGAAGCGCACAGCAGCCATTTCCCCTTCAGTGATAGAATCAACGTCTGCGCCCAGTTGTTTTGTATCGATGGCGTTTTCCAGATTGGTAATACACCCCGGAGCAAAACCATATTGCTCTACGAGCCGAACTGACAAACCTGAATAAGCAAACCACCAATCCACATAAGTACTGGACCATGCCTTCCAGCGCTCCAGCAAGCCATAGCTGTTGGGAGACTGGAGATTGGCACCATGCCCCCAGAACGCCAGTTTGAAATCTCTCTTGCGAAACAGCAGATGGTAGTTATATAGCAACTAGTTTTCCTGGGTAACGATTACCATGTCAATACAGTGTAGTGGAATACCCAGGTTCTGCCAGCACAGCAACCCATTGAAAAAATAATGGCAAGACTGATGAGTTCCCCATGTTAGCGTACCTGAATCATTCTTTTTCTTCTCTTCGTCAGTCGGATCACCGAACACCACCTCCAAATCTATCCCGTTCTGCAACAATTTATTTCGCAGCAAATCAAACAATGGCACCCGATAATGTGTCATGCGCCGCTGGACTATCACCACGCGCGGGCGCTTATTCCGGCCGACCGCTGCAAGTACTGCATCCCTGATTCCTCTTGCTGCATTTTCGTAGGAATATTCGCCAACCAGTTCGCGGCTACGCAACGAAAACCTTGCATACGTATCCTGGTCGGTCAATAGTACAGTTGCTGCGTCTACCCAGCGATCCAGTTCAAGAGGAAGCACAAAGCCGTTTTCTCCATCCCGCACCAGTTCACCTGCGGATCCGGCAACCGGTGTAACCAGAATGGGCAAACCGGCGGCACATGCCTCGTTTGCAACTACACCCCAAGGATCCCATTGCGTAGGGAACATGAGAATCCGGGCAGCACCATACAGCAGTGGCAGCTCATCCTGCTTGGCAAACCCCGGAAAATTTGCTGCCACTTCCGCAGACATTTCCGCAGCCTTGGCTCGCATCTCGGCTGCCAATTCGCCAGAACCGACAAAGATCACAGCGATTTTTCGCCCTAGCCGGATGGATACTTGCCTAGCCACTTCGAGCACAAATAATGGATTCTTGATCTCCACGAAACGCCCGCAGAAAATAAAATCGTAGCGTTTCTCGACTGCCGGTGCGGCAAAGAAAGCTGTGTTGTTCGCGCACAAATGAGACTTGAACAGTTGCTTTTCATCAACACTGTATGCCCGGTAATGATTGAGAGACCCGTTGCTCGCCCCGATGAACGCTTGCGTATTTGCGTACACCCTGCGCCTCACCCAGCGATGAAGCCCTGAGAGTTTTAACTCCGAATCTAGTGTCCCGTCCGTCATCGCGATATGTTTGATGCCTTGTTTTCGCGCAAACAAATAGGCCATCAAATGTGTGGGGTTAAATCCGGTCGTGATCACTACGTCCGGCCGAAACAAGCTCAACGCGCCCCACACATCAGGATTGAAATGGATAAAGCGTCCACGGTAGCTGACGAACCTCTCTCGCAGATGCTCTTGCCCAAAACTTCCCGCGCTCAAATCCCATTCGCGATCTGGTTCTCTTCCACTGCAAAAAAATACTTTCAATTCGATCTGCGAATCGGCTGCCAACGCCTCAAACACCGGCAGCCGGTAAGGCGCTGGTATATTGGTAACGATGGCAACGCGGATTCGATGTTCCGCAGAAGAGCAATTAGGTTCGATTTTTTGTGGGTTTGAAATTACCATGAGCCGGAGTTAGTCTTGACAATATACTTCAGAATACCGATAGTCAGCTCTGTCCGACTTTTTTGATTTCGTG
>CAIQPV010000678.1 GCA_903873725.1 uncultured Nitrosomonadales bacterium | reverse complement strand
AGTCCATAGTTGAACAACAGAGTGTGAGATCAGAAATGATTGGCGCGCAAAGTTCAGGTTTGCCGTCACAGCAATCGCGCAGGAGATACAAAACCACGTCGCGCAAACAGTCTAACTTCGCTCGATATACAATCGAGCGGCTGTGGCGCGCGCTGGTGGCCAAGCCAGCCTGCGTCAGAATTGCCAAATGTGTGGAAAGCGTATTTTGCGGAACCTTCAGCAGCCGCGCCAGTTCGCCCGCGGCAATTCCCTCGGGTTCGTGCTTAACCAGCAGCTTGAACGCACCAAGACGCGTGTCCTGCGCCAAAGCACCAAGCGCCATGATTGCAATTGATGATTCCATATATCGAGCATTATCGATAATTATGACACCTCAATGACAGTTCAATTGTCCAGGTTTTGTCAGAAAATGCTAATTCGTCGCATCAAAAGATTCCGCATGGACATGCAATTGGCCTTGGCCCTATTCTTGACGGCGATGAACAAGCTTCTGGCCAACCTGCGCCTCTACACCCGCCTTCCGGCGCTGGTGCTGCTTTTGGCTATTCTGGCACCGGTATTCATGGCAGCGCTGCCTGCCCCGGCCTTGAGTGCTGAACGACAATTGCTGGCCGACATTGCCAAATCACTTGGATATGAAGTGATGGGAATCGATTTATTCCGCACCAGGTTGGCCACAGCCACCAAAGTGCAACTTCGAGAAGAGGTCGTGCTTCTCCAATGGCCTGGATAACCAATAGCTGTTTATTATATATGATAAGGGAGCTGTAATATGCCGGCCGTATCAAGAAATCGTTATGCGCAAATTATCGAACATATTTTTCACTTCAAATACCAACCTGGGTTACGAACACTTCCATTCACGAGAGAAGATATCGAGATTGCTGCTAGTATATTAGCAATTCGCCTTCCAAGTAATCTTGGCGATGTGCTCTATACGTTCCGCTTTCGAGTCGCTTTACCCCACAGCATCGAAACGACAGCCCCCGATGGGGAACGCTGGGTAATCGGTCTTGCAGGACGGGGTAAATATGCGTTTCGCTTAAAACTTCTCAGTCAAACAGAGATTCTGCCTAATTATATGCTTGCGGAAACGAAAATACCTGATGCGACTCCGGGTTTAGTGACTCGATATGCATTAAATGATGAGCAAGCATTGCTAGCAAAACTGCGTTACAACCGATTGATTGATATTTTTACTGGCATCACTTGTTATTCGTTGCAAAATCATCTTCGGACAACGGTTCCTGATTTTGGTCAAGTTGAAACAGACGAGATATATATCGGGATTGATCGTCAAGGCGTTCATTACGCTATTCCAGTGCAGGCAAAAGGTGGGCGAGATAAGCTGGGTATCGTGCAGATAGAACAGGATATCGCGCTGTGTGAGAGCAAATATCCTGCACTAATCCCTCGTCCAATCGCCGCGCAATTTATGTCAGGCGATCTGATTGCCCTCTTTGGGTTTGAATATAATGAACAAGGCATTTGCATTATTGCAGAGCAGCATTATCGTCTGGTGCCATCCGATGAACTTAGTGACGACGAACTCCGACAATATCGCTTGCGTTTTTCCTGAGATGTTATTTTCCATCAGCATTATTGACATCCTCCGACCTCGTTTGCTATAATTTTTCAAATTAGAACAGGCGGTTCCATGCAGATGGGATGCGGCTGGGCCCCGAAGGGCAGCGGGTATTCACAGTATCCCGTGGGACTGATGTTTTCGCAAGGCACACGCCGTGCGAAAACACCTTGTTTCGCGGGGAAATAGCTGACGCATAAATTCTTCCCCGTGGATATGACACCCGGTCCACGGGCCTTTTCATAAGTGGGAGGAATCATGCGCGCTGAGCAGCGAAAAACTTGGGTAGCACTGTTGTCTGTGCTATCAAATACTGGGTT
>CAIQPV010000677.1 GCA_903873725.1 uncultured Nitrosomonadales bacterium | reverse complement strand
GATTCTAATTCGGAATGGATCGCGTTAACACGCGATGGTCAGGTGGTAAATGCTGATGATGTGTGAACGCGAGTAGCAGAGTTTGACGGCATGCCTAAGTATTTGAATGATCCCTGGTGGGCTATACGGGGGATGTACTCTCGCAAAGGACAGCTTTATCCGCCGTATATCTTGTTCCCTGATTTTAACTGGGTGGATTATTTCAGTTGGTTGATTTGGGGGTAGTGTTAAAAAATGCGGAGCTCCGTCTTGTAATTGTGTGAATATTTGAGCCCATTCAATATGAAAGTTGTTGCGTATTCGGTCGTTTTCGTCCGATAATAGCATCATGACTGGAAATGAATTTATCCGCAAAGTGAAGGTGTATGGCAGAAAGCATGGTGCTACTGTGGCGCTCAATGCATCGCGTGGCAAAGGTAGCCATCAAACGCTTTACTATGGCAGCGCATTCACGATAGTACGCAACCCAAAAGATGAGCTGAAAACAGGTACATTTCACGGCATGTGTTCCCAGCTCGGTATTAAACCAAGTGACTTGTGAGGTGTGTAATGGAACGTTTTGAATATCCTGTATTGTTAAAAGCTGCTGAAGAAGGTGGCTTCATTGTGACTTGCCGCGACTTGTCTGCATTGATCACCCAGGGGGAGAATGAGGCTGATGCATTGGTGCAAGCTGCCGATGCAATGGATGAAGTGTTTGCGACTTACATGCTGGATGGTATTGCCTTTCCAGCACCCAGTAAAATCAGGCGCGGCGAATATTTGGTTGCGCCCCCTGCGGAAACAATGGCAAAGGCGGCTTTGTATGTGGCCATGAGTGAAGCTGGGATCACAAAAATACAACTTGCCAAACAATTGGGTGTTGATGAAAAGGAAGTGCGACGCTTGCTTGACCCTCACTATGGCTCAAAGTTACCACGCATTGCTCAAGCCATCAAGTTGCTTGGCAAGAGGCTGGTAATCGGTTTGGAAGCTGCCTAATTACCGAGGGGCGCGTGGCCGGTAGAGAAGGCATTTGATTACATTGGATTGCCAGCCCGCCATGTTTATTTGCTGTATCGCCAGGATCGTGGCTATTGGAGCGCGATGCTTCATTACGGGCAACCTACTCATGCAGTAACCTAAGTTAAAACCAGCAAAGGATGGATGTTCGTCGATTCCAATACGGAATGGATTGCGCTGACGCGCGATGGTCAGGTGGTGAATGCGGATGACGTGTGGAAGCGTGCGGCTGAGTTTGACGGCATGCCCAAGTATTTGAATGATCCCTGGTGGGCGATTCGCGGCATGTATTCGCGCAAAGGCCAGCTTTATCCACCCTACATCATGTTCCCGGATTTCAACTGGGTGGATTATTTCAGTTGGCTGATTTGGGGGTAGTGTTACGACCAATCAAGCTAATTCTTTAATCAATTCGGGGTGTTTGTCCAATATCTTAAATAAATTAACAACCGCACGCATGGGGACCGCCTCGCCGCGTTCATACCGGCTAAATGCGTTGTGTCCACCGCCGGTAAGTTCTGCCGCTTGTTTTTGGGTTAGTTTCAAACGCTTTCTGGCATGAGACAATAACGCGGCATCACGTTTCTTAGCTCTTTCTCCCAGTGCTTCAATGGCATTCCATACGCGTTCCGAACTGTCATTGTCGGTATATTCAATGTCGCCGCACACCGGACAATGCCAGCCGGTTACTTTGGGCACAACGCATGTCTCGCCGCGTACTTCGACGGTTAAGTCTTTTGTTTGCAATTTTAGTTTAGTACCGTCATCGCACTGCAAACAAAATTTGCTCATGCCGGAAATGGAATTTAAGCTTTTCATGCTATTTCTCCTTAAACTGGATTACAACTGCACCATTCTGCAAGGTCAGTTTTATATAGGCAATTTTTCCGTTAGGACAAGGCGAGTGATACACATCTTGCCAAACCTTGCTGTCTGTGTTGGTCGTCATGCTTTGTAAAGCATCGATCTGGTTAAAGCTAAAATCACACTAATAGCTTCGGCGCGAGACAACCCCATATTTGTAGCACCCCGCTGGGCTGTAAATGTAAAAGCTCGACTACTATCACGCGATACAATAACTTGAATTTCTTGCAGTGAGTAATGTGCCCTGAGTTTTTCCATAGATATATAATACCCTTATAGGGTTGCCAATGTAAATATAATGTATTTGGTTAACGCAGAACTATGAACCGCGCGAACCTGCCGACCTGATGAAGAATCGGGAAGGCTTATGCTATGACCGTAGCCGGACAATGGATAAGGCGTTTGACTACATTGGATTGCCAGCCCGCCATGTTTATTTGTTGTATCGCCAGGATCGTGGCTTTTGGAGCGTGATGCTCCATTACGGCCAGCCCTCTCATGCAGTAGAGAAAGCAAGAGAGCGGTTTGAGAGGGTTTATCGGGAGGTGGTTGGCGGTTAAGAGTAAGGGAGATTGGCTTGAAGTGAAAGAAAGGGGAAGGCCAAATAAAAGCAACACTTGCTTGTTTTAAATGCACGAATTACAATAAACCGTATATTTAATATAGTTGGGGATATTATGAGAACATTTACTATTGAACAGGCGCGTTCGGCTGTGGCTTCCGGAGGGG
>CAIQPV010000676.1 GCA_903873725.1 uncultured Nitrosomonadales bacterium | reverse complement strand
GAGGACAGTGGCTATCTTTGAGTAGGCATCGTTCAGCGCTTCCATTTCTTCCCCATGTCTAACATGAATTAAACGGCATGGCCAGTATTTCTCGCATTACCTTACAGGTGCGCTCGACATCGCTTTCATTCATCGCATAGAACATCGGCAAGGAAACAATCTGCATCCCGACGCGTTCGGATACCGGAAACATGCCTTCCTTGAACCCCAATGCGCGATACAGTTTGAACAGATGGATGGGCGCGTAATGAAAGCCGACACCGATGTTATATTCCTTCATGCGCGCCATGAAGTCGGCGCGGGTGATGCGTTCCGGGAGCACGATCTGGAACAGGTGCCAGTTGGTATTTGTAAAATCTTCCGGCGGTAATTGCGCGCCTGTTTGAGCTTCGAAATCCTTACCCAATGTAGAAAAATAATGCCGTGCCAGTTTGCGCCGTTGCACGGTGATGGCATTCAGTTGCGCGAACTGGCCTAAACCAATTGCGGCTGCGACGTCGGTCATGTTGTACTTTCCGCCGAGCACGTCCACTTCGATACCGTCCCAACCACTGCGAGTCACGCCTTGGAGGCGGAACTTCTCCGCAAGCTTTGCTTCTTCTTCGTTGTTCAGCACCAGACAGCCTCCTTCGGAGGTGGTAATGTTTTTGTTGGCCTGAAAGCTGAACGAAACGAAATCGCCAAAAGAGCCGATGGGTTTGCCTTGCCATGTCGAGCCGATGGCTTGCGCGGCATCTTCCACCACGCGCAGCTTGTGCTTGGCCGCAATCGCATACAGCCTGTCCATATCCACCGGCTTGCCCGCCAGATACACCGGGATGATGGCCTTGGTGCGCGGGGTAATGGCAGCTTCTACTTTGTCCAAATCAATATTGCGCGTGACCGAGTCGATGTCGGCGAACACCGGCGTGGCACCAACTTCGAGGATCACATTCGCAGTGGCTACCCAGGAAATTGGCGTGGTAATGACTTCGTCGCCGGGACCGACACCCGCAATGCGCAAGGCAATTTCCATGGTGCAGGTACCTGAATTAAAGGTGCGCACCGGACGCCCGCCGAAGTAAGCGGAAAGCGTCTTTTCAAATTCCTGCACCTTGGGGCCGGTGGTAATCCAACCTGAGCGTAGTACATCGCCCACAGCAGCAATGGTGGCTTCGTCTATGGTTGGGCGGGAGAAAGGGAGAAAGTTACTCATGAAAAGGCCTCTAAAAATTCGTCATTCCCGCGCAGGCGGGAATCCAGTCAATGCAAGAATTTCCCCGCAACGCGGGGACAAAACCAAAGGCATCTCAAATTAAACCACTGGATTCCGGCCTGCGCCGGAATGACGGAGTGGTGTTATGCCCTCGAAATAATAATCACACCCAGAATAATCACGCCCATACCGACCAGTTTGGTCGGGTTGAAGGCTTCGCCCAGCAGATACCAGGCTGCCACGGCATTCACTACATAAGCCATGGAAAGCATCGGAAAAGCAATGCTGACGGGCACGCGCGACAGCGCGAGTATCCAGATGACCACGCTCAGAGCATAGCAAAACAGTGCGGCGATAATATGCCATTCGGTCGCCAGTTTCCAGCCGATGGGCAGGACGTTTTCCATGCTGAATTCGAAATGACCGATTGCATTGGTTCCCGCCTTCATCAGTATTTGCGCGGTGGCATTGAGCATTACGCCGGTAAAAATCAGGCCGAAGCTGATCAGGTTCATGGTTTGCTCACCACGATATATTGCGTATCGGCGTAAATGGTTTTCATCGTCAATCCTGCCTTTTGCAGTTGTGGATAGTATTCAACCGGCATGATCGCATATGCCCCCTGTTGCCCCTGCCAGGCTTTTGCAAGGCTGGTAATGTCCGGTAACCAGCGCTGCGGCTCCTGCATGATACCGAATGCCATCTCATCCTGATAGTTGACCAGCGTAAAGGTGCGCTTCAAATAAAACGGCAAGGTTTGTTCGTACATGGCTACAGAATAAAACGGCACGTCCGCTTTGACGTAAGGGCGTATCGCGTCGGCGATGAGGTAGGCTGAACGTTCCCTGGCGATGGTGTTGTAACCGGAGGTACCCAATTGCGCTGCAATCAGCGTAATGATTGCCAGTGTCAGCACAGCCGCCGTCTTGTTAGTACGCCGTAATAACGCCAGCCCGGCAATCACGCCCGACAGCCAGATCAGCGATGCCGCCAACAGCCAATGGGCATATTCACTATACATCTGGTGTTGCAATGGTGTATCAGCCAGCCGTTCCATATAAAGAGATGCAAACGCCATTCCAAGTACGACCAGCACCGCCAGCGGCAACATTGGTGCGACTAACCAGAACAATCTGCGCTCGCTCATCGCTCCCAACTGCTTGCCCATCAGCAGCGCCAGCGCAGGAAACATCGGCAGCAGATAGGACGGCAGTTTGGAACCTGATACCGAAAAGAACAGGTAAATGAATACTGCCCAGATCAACAGGAAGCGTTCCGGGTTGAAGACCTTGTCACTGCGGGTACTGTCTTTCCAGGTTCGCAACATGGTATCGAACATCAGCACGGTCCACGGCATCATGCCAAACAGCAGGATGGGCACAAAGTAATACCAGGGCTGATAGCGCCCCAGTTCCTTGGTGGTGAAACGTGTGTAGTGTTCGTATATGAAAAACTTCTGGAAGAATTCCGGGTTGGCTTTCATCACCAGATAAAACCATGGCGAGACTACCAGCAGGAATAGCAGCAGCCCTTTGCCCCAGTGCATGCGCTTCCACACGCCGATGTCGCGCTGCAAAATAGAATACAATAACAGAGCCGCACCCGGCAGCACCAGCCCCATCAATCCTTTGCTCAACACCGCCAGCGCCAAAGCAACCCATGCCAGAGCCATCCAGTTGCGGCGGGTGTGCATTTCGCTCCCTGCCTGTTGCCCCAACAGCAAGCCAACAATGCCGAGCGTGATGAAAAACGTCACGCCCATATCCAGCGTATTGATATGACCCATCAATACATACAACATGCTTCCGCCCAGCAGCACGGCTGCATAATAACCGGCCGCGCACCCGAACAGCCGTGTCCCGGCAAACCACACCAGCAACAGCCCGGCAAAGCCGGTCAGCGAAACCCAAAGCCGCGAAGTCCATTGATGCTCGCCGAATAATTCGTAAGCTGTCGCAGTTGCCCAGTATTGCAGCGGCGGTTTCTCGAAATACTTGAGGTCGTTCAGACGCGGCGTAACCCAGTCGCCGCTCACCACCATTTCGCGTGGTATCTCGGCGTAGCGCCCCTCGTCCGGCTTGATCAATTTGCGGTATTCGATATTGCCAAACCAGATGACCGCCACCGCCAGCAGAAGCCAAAGCCAGCGCCGGGATACTCCCGTACAGGACTTGTTCAGATGTTCCATAACTTCATGCGGACGCTTTCAAGCTCAGGGGATAGAAAAATTCGAGGCGGGATTTTAACCTAAATTAAGTATTAACCCAGATAATCCATTAGGATCGTCATTCCCTGTCACCCTCGCGAAAGCGGGGGACAGGGAATGACGAGTTTTCGGGTTAATCAATCAGCCCTTTTCCTTCACCTCAATCCGCGCCCATCCTTGTGCAAAGGTAGCACGCAGTTCCGCACCAACCACCAACCGCCCTGCATCCGACACCACGCTGCCGTTTGCATCTTGAACCAGGCTGTAGCCGCGTGCCAGCACCTGTTGCGGATTGAGCAAGTCCAGATTTTGCGCGGCGATTTCCATCCGTACCAAGCGTTGCCTTTGTCCCGCATGCAGTGCTTTGAACAGCCGTTCCGCCAGACTGGATTGCCTGTCCTGCATGCGTGCGAAGTCGCTGCACGAAGCGCGCAGCCGTTGCGCCAGTGATTGCCAACGCCAGTATTGCTGGTGCTTGCCATACGCGAAGGCGCGTTGCATGCGTTGTTGCAGTTGCATTAATTGTTTTGCTTTGGTTTCCAACTGCTGCGCGGGGTGCACCAGGCGGCGCTGTAAATAATCCAGCGACTGCATGGCATTTTGCAGACGGTTGCGTTGCGCGCGGTGCAAGCGTTGCACGATATCACGCAAACTTCTCAACAAGGCGTCACGATCCGGCACGGCACGTTGCGCCGCAGCGGTCGGAGTCGGCGCGCGTTCGTCGGCGACAAAATCGGCGATAGTGAAATCGGTTTCATGCCCGACCCCACTCACCACAGGAATGGCGCTGGCTGCAATGGCGCGTGCCACTATTTCTTCGTTGAACGCCCATAAATCTTCGATGCTGCCTCCGCCCCGGCACACGATCAGCACGTCGCATTCCGCCCGTTCGTTCGCCAGCCGGATGGCCTGAGCGATTTTCTGCGCGGCTCCCTCGCCCTGCACCGGTGCCGGATACAGTACCACAGGAATGCCGGACATGCGTCGCGCCAGCGTGGTCAGCACATCGCGTAACGCGGCGGCCTGTGGCGAGGTGACGATGCCGATCTGCGCGGGCATGAATGGCAATTCACGTTTGCGCGCCGCATCGAACAGCCCCTCGCTTTCCAGTTTTTTCTTGAGCCGTTCGAACGCCTCATACAGTTCGCCCAGACCCGCAGGCCGCATCTGCTCCAGCGTCAACTGAAAATCGCCGCGCGCCTCGTATAAAGTTGCCAGCGCCAGCACTTCCACCCGCATGCCGTTCTTCGGTTGCCAGTCGAGATACTGGCTCTTATGGCGGAACATCACGCAGCGTACCTGTGCCTGTTCGTCCTTCAGCGAAAAATACCAGTGCCCCGAAGTCGCGCGTACAAAATTGGAAACTTCGCCCCGCACCCACAGCAAGGGCAAACCGTTTTCCAGTAATTGCTTGGCCGCAAAGTTAATTTCGCGAACGCTCAATACGCGATTTTTTTCAAGCG
>CAIQPV010000675.1 GCA_903873725.1 uncultured Nitrosomonadales bacterium | reverse complement strand
TTGCCGATGAGGGAGGTTTGTAGAATGAGAGCCCCATTAGATCCGACTTTTGAAGGCAGGATTGCCTTGAGTCCAAGGATTAAGATACGATACTTCTCATGTTTTTAGAAAAAACAGAATATTCAATTAACTTAACTATCCATACTGAATGACCTCATCCCATGAAACTTAATTCAAGACTCGAAGGCAATATCCTTATCCTCGCTCCACAGGGGCGCATTGACCATGCATCTGCCGACGCGTTTTCGGCAGCGTTGCTACCACATCTTGCTGAATGCAAATCAGACGGAACAGCACTCGTTCTTGATTTCGCTGGCATCGAATATATAAGTAGTGTCGGTTTACGAGCCTTGATGTTGGCCGCACGTCAGGTCAAAGCTCAAAATGGACATATAGCCATCGCGGCCCTGACTCCTGTTGTGAAAGAGGTTTTCGAGATTAGCCGTTTCAATTTGGTATATAAGGTCTTTGATAGTGTGGATGAAGCAGTGAAAGGCTTATCGTGAAAGTCCGTTTCTGGGGAACGCGCGGGTCTATTCCGGTCTCGGTTACTTCACCGGATATCCGCAAAAAACTGATTTTCGCTCTTGAAGGAGCAATTGGGCGCAATCTTGACACACGAGAGAAAATCGAGACTTATATCGACCATGAACTTGGTTTCGATATAAGCGGCACCTTTGGAGGTCACTCCAGTTGTGTCGAAATCGACATACAAGGAGCCGAACACATTATCTGTGACATGGGTAGCGGTGCCCGGCCGCTCGGAGGCGACATGATGGCCCGCTTCGGTCCTTCCGGTCAAACCTACCATATTTTCATGTCGCACCTGCACTGGGATCATATGATGGGTTTCCCTTTTTTCACTCCTGTTTATATTCCCGGTAACCGTATAGTTATTCATGGCTGCCACGACAACATGGAAGGCGCTTTCCGGCTCCAGCAGTCTGCCCCCGGATTTCCTGTAGATTTCAGCATGCTGGGTGCCAAGATTGAGTTCAACCGGATGAAGCCCGGAGAAGTCTACGAAATCGCCGGCTTGAGAGTTACCGCAAAACTTCAGAAACATGGAGGTGATTCCTATGGCTATCGTTTTGAACATTGTTCCAAGACGGTGATCTATTCGACGGACTCTGAGCACAAACTTGAGGATATTTACGAGAGCGAAAGTTTCATAGAATTCTTCCGTAACGCCGACCTGGTAATCTTTGATGCCATGTATTCACTTGCTGACGCAATTTCAGTCAAGGCTGACTGGGGACATTCAAGTAACATTGTAGGGGTTGAACTGTGTCAACAGGCGGGAGCTAAACGCTTCTGCATGTATCACCACGAACCGGCTCACGATGATCAAAAAATTGCTCACACTCTGGCCGAGACAAGACGTTTCGAGGAAATTACCCGCTATGACCAGCCTGTAGAAATCATTTCCGCTTTCGACGGGCTAGAGATCACCCTTTGAAACCGGTTATTGCATCGCTCTCGCAGATATGGCGCGCCGGCAATGGTCGCCCTGTCGCCATTGCCCTGCTTGTAGCCTTCATGCTACTGCTAAGTTTTCCCGATCTTCCGCCGTTCAAGTCCGCACGTCTGGCACTGTTTGACCAGTATCAGAATATGTCTCCGCGCCAGCGTAAATCACAGCCTGTGGTCATCGTTGAAATCGACGAGGAAACCTTGGCTGCTCTTGGTCAATGGCCTTGGCCACGCAATTTCTTCGCTGCTCTGATCGATGCCATTGCCGCGCTTAAACCCGCCGCCGTTGGACTCGATATCATCATGCCGGAAGCCGACCACGCCTCCCCCCAGGCAGTTGCAGAATCTCGCCCCGACCTGCCAGAAGAAGTGCGAAAATCGTTGAATGGGGCCGCATCGAATGATCGCCTGCTCGCCACGAGTCTTGCTGGCGCTCCAACTGTATTGGGAGCTGCGGGTTTCTCGTTTCGCACTTCCGAAACTCTGGACGGACTGCGAACGAACCCTATTGAGGTACATGGGAAGAATCCACTTCCGTGGTTGAACACTTATCCTTACGTGCTTGCAAGTCTCCCAGAATTTCAGGCAGCCGCACACGGGCAAGCGCTTTTGTCTGGCGATCCCGAGAATGGGATCGTGCGACGTGCGGCGTTACTGTCTGCCATCAATGGTGCAATCACACCCGGACTTTCGCTGGAAATGTTGCGTATTGCCCATAATGTACCCGGTATCGTTGTGGATGCAGGAGCCCACGGCGTCGAAGCTGTCAACATCGGTTCGCAACGCATCCCTTTGCAGGGTAATGGCGAAGCTTGGGTTCATTTTGATAAACCTTCGCGTCAAAATTCTATCTCCGCGCTCAGTCTTCTCAAGAATGAAGTACCTCCAGAACGTATTAGCGGCAAGATGGTATTGGTCGGATTGACCGGACTTGGCTTGCAGGACTGGATTACCACCCCGCTGGGCGACCGCCGTCCTGGTGTGGAAGTCCATGCCCAACTGATCGAGAGTATTGAGGACGGTCACTTTTTGACACGCCATTGGTGGATGCATTGGGTCGAATTGGTAGTTTTGACCGGTAGTGGCCTATTGCTAATCTGGGTTGTTCCTAACACCAAGCCTCACTATGCAGCACGGCGTAGCGTTGCGGAAGGGAAACCCGGGGCGCTCGTGATGCAGGAGAGAAGAAGTCGTGATCGTGCAATCGAGACCCAACCGAAATTATCAATGATGTTGGCTATTCTACTGTTTGTTGCCCTGTTCAGTGCAGGCTTGGCGCTATTCATCTGGACTGGACTACTTTTTGATGCATCCAGCTTGATAATTGCACTCAGCGTCGTTTTCTGCAGCTTGATGTTTAGTGTGTTCATCGAATCCGGTTACCAGAGGAAAAATGCGGAATTGGCACTCCAGACACAACGCA
>CAIQPV010000674.1 GCA_903873725.1 uncultured Nitrosomonadales bacterium | reverse complement strand
GAGATGAATATGATCGTGCGCTTTGCCGTTCCGGTCGACCCAATCGATAAACCGATGATTGGTTTCATCCCAGAATCCCATGGGAAGAGGCTTGACCAGCGCGGCACTTATCTTCTTCGAATAGCCGGAGTAATAGGTGGACTTATCTTTCCGGCCTAACCTGGTTTCCATGTCGGCCAGCAAGCCGAATGAATAGGCCGCGAACGCTCCCGCCTGAGTTACCCGCCCGTCTTTGATGACCTGGTCTTCGTAATACACATCGGACCACACGCGGCCGTACCTGTCCGTACTATCTACGGTCACGGAAGCGGCATTTTCCAGGTTAGTGATATTCCTGCGCAGCCAGGCTGCATCTTTTGTGGCTTCATAGTAGCGCCAGGACTCTTCCAGCACTTCAATATTGCCCGTCAACAGAAACATTTCGGCGTTTTCGCGGCGGTCCTGGCTGTTCCTGCGCACGTGGTATTCGCGAATGCCGGAAGGCTGAACGGCGCAGGGAATGCGAAACAGCTTTTCGGGATCGTCGTTCATGACCTTGAATTGCAGCTCGATCATGCGCCTGACAACATCCAGATCGGGCGCCGATCCCATGGCCAGGCGGCCCTTGATCTGGAATTCATGATCGACATCGGGATAAGTGCCGGCATACGACCTGGGGTTCAGGGTGCTGACCACAAAACCGTCACTATAGGGATAACTCTTGGCCTTGGTTTTTTCCACGACCGACGGCAGCATGGTTCCCCAGTAAAAACCGGCCAGGGCATTTTCCATCTGCTCTCCGCCGTCGATATGCAGGGAGTAGCGATTGTTGAAGGTGTCGCTGTGAGGACGCGCTTCCGACTTGTACAGTTCAAACTTGTTGCCACTTACCCGGACATGCAAAGTGTCGTCGAGCCGGGCGACTAGCGAATCGCCGCTTTGCAGCTTGATATACCAGGAGTGATCGCTGGACTCGGGATTCACCGGCAGCACCCAGAGATTGGTGTTCACTTCAATCTGGCTGCCGGCTGCGCGAAGGGGCAAAACCCACCATTGCTCGCGCTCGCGATGGATGCCAACACCCAGGCTGGACTTGAAGACCATCTCCACCGGCAGGCTGCTGTCTTTTCTTGTGACCAGGACATGATCCCCGGAAGATTGCAGGTCAGCATTTTCGACGGACTGAAGGATTCCCTCGGTTTGCGCCTGGGCCGGCACGTCTGTAGAGGCAGCATTGGCCTGCGCATGGGAAGGAGCGGCCATCCATAAGAACATGAGCGATGCAATCAGCGTTTTCATTCAGCACCCTTGAGAGCAGATCCCCGGCAAAGCCAGGGGTTTTGGGATGTGACTCCAGAACGGCACGGCGCATGGCAGCGCACCAGCCTGAAATTTTACATGGATGAGCATTGGCGGGGTCTTTAAATGGCGTGTAAACTATTGATTTTATGCATGGAGGAGTTGCGCGCCTATGTGGAGGACTCAAGAGGATCGCGTGCCGGCCGTGCTTTTCAATCAGATCATCTGGAAGGGCCTGACCGGCGGCTGTCTTACCCGGCGGCGCGCAGTGAGCAGGACTACAGCCGTGACCGCGCGGCTGTGTTGAAAGCCCGCAGCGTCCGCTTTCTGTATCAGGAGCAGTGAACTGCGCGTGCGTGTCCTCATGGGACGCGCTGAAAAATCGCTGTAAGTTGTTGATTTTATGGTGAGCGCTGCAGGATTCGAACCTGCGACTTCCACCGTGTGAACTGACCCCAGAACACAACCTGAACAACTTAGCCCGATTCAGCAATGCGTTGGAAAGCGAAAGAAAATCCGTCACAACGCTTATTGTTCCCACGTTTTCCCCAGATTGACCACGTTGGCATCACCGCACCCTAAACACGGCACGAGTAGCATCCAGCGTGTCCCCTCACCCTTTCTGTCCTTCCCTTCCACACACACTCTCTCTCATCCCACAGCCTGAAT
>CAIQPV010000673.1 GCA_903873725.1 uncultured Nitrosomonadales bacterium | reverse complement strand
TACTTCACACAATACAACGGAGTACTGGCCTATTTCTTTTGGGCGACGTCCCGGAATGTTTTCGGCGGCGTTCCCGAAGAGGTACTAAATAAAACTGGGACGTTCAGGTCCGGCGTTCCCTAAACAGCGTCACACGTAACACCCCCACACTTGTAGATCTTAAAAATTCCGCAGATGCCAACGGGATAGTGAACTACAAGTTTGACGTCGTCATTTTGGCGCCGACCGATGCAACGAAGGGCAACGGCAGTCTGTTGTACATAGTGAACAACCGTACCAATACGAGCGCTTTTGAATCGCTGAACGATGGTTCAGCGAATGACCTTTTTACCAGCGTCGCACCAGTGATCCCGACCACCGCAACTGGAGTGGTCACTGGCACCGGAGCAGGCAGTGCCTACCTGATGAAACAGGGCATGACCGTGGTGTTTTCCGGCTGGCAAGGCGATCGTCCGTCTTCCCTGAGCGGCCCGACGGCAGCCATTAGCACGACGGCCAAATGGTATGCGCCGGGAATGACCTTGCCGGTCGCTAAGAATGCAGGCGGTGCCAGCATTACAGGAACGGTGCAAGATGAGTTCATTGCTGACAATGCAGCCAGCAACTTGTTGGGTACATATTACCCTCGCGCAGCTAACACGGGGGCAACGTTGACCATCCAGAAAACTGCTACGTCTCCACCGATTACGCTTGATCCGACAGAGTGGACCTACACGGCCGGAAGTGGAGCTGCAGAGGGTGGTAACACGACGGCAACTGGTTTTGGCTATGTAACCATTGATCGAACCAAGGTTAAGGCGAACAGCGCCTATGCCGCCGCACTGGACGGCGGACTCGACAATGGGTCCATTTACCATTTCAATTACACCGCCACCGATCCCAAGCCCATGGGCCTGGGCTTTCTTGCGGTCCGTGATTTGATTTCCTTTTTGCGCTACGAAACCAAGGACAATGCGGGCAATGCCAATCCGGTAGCTGGTCGGATAAAAACTACTTTGGCCACGGGTATTTCTCAGTCAGGTCGTTTTTTGCGTGATTTTCTCTGGCAAGGGTTCAATGCCGACAAGCAGGTTCGCAAAGTCTTTGACGGTATGTTGCCCTTGGTTGGTGGATCCCGTAAGACTTATACCAATTACCGTTGGTCCAAGCCCGGTGATTATTCGCGGCAACATGAAACACACTACACGCCGGGCGATCAGTTCCCATTTGCGTACGCCACAATTACCGATCCGCTGACCGGAAAGACCGACGGCTTGATGAAGAAATGTACTGAACTGAACACCTGTCCCAAGGTCATTCAATACGACAGCCCGATTGAGTTTGGAGGCGCACGCGCTTCACTGACGGTGACCGACGGAGCAGGCAAGGACATTGATATTCCGAGCAACGTAAGAATGTTTTATGCCGCAGGAACGTCACATGGCCCGACGCAATTGGCAGCCAATGCCAGTGCCCAGCCCGATTACACGGTGGACCGTACAGTCTTGGCAACTGCCGTTTCTGCATCGCCGACCGCTTTGAACGCGAGCACTGCGCTGTATCGTGCCCTGATTTCGAACCTCGATGGTTGGGTTAAGGGAACCGCAACGCCGCTGGCTAGTAGTTACCCGAAAATTGCCGACGGGTCGATGGCCGTACCGACCTTCGACCCGTCGAGCCTGGGTGCACCGGATCTCAGCGCCTTGGGGTTGGGGTTTAACGGGGTCTACAACACGCTCTCCGTCAACGACGAAAGTGTGATTCCATCGGTTCCTGGCAGCCAGATGTATGTTGTGCATTTACCCACAACCGATAAGCAAGGCAACAGCAAGGCCGGGGTCAAGATGCCCGACAGCGCGGTGCCACTCGCAACTTTTGTGGGCTACAACCTACGGCGTACAAATTTTGTGGCGGGCGACCAAAATGGTTTGGGCAGTTCGCAATTGGCGTTTGCTTTGAACACCAGCAGCAAGAACCCGCTTGACACCCGCAAGAGTGCCCAGGAGCTGTATACAAATCCAGCGGGTTATATTGCAGCGATGAATGCAGCGGTTGACAAGCTTGTCGCTGACCAGTTTATGTTGCCCGACGATGCCGTCATGTATAAGAACCGTGGTTTGATGCAAAGCGTCCAACCCAACTTCCTAAGATTGGGGCAATAGAGTTTCTCGGCACTTCGACCCAGCATGAAAGGCGAATATCAATACGAAATGCAAACACCAGTGATGAGAAATGATTGAAGCCGTATTGATAGGGGGGAAGGTGCGCACTGGCCTTCCCCATTTTTTTGCGATCCTTTGCGGCCGCTCATTTTGGGCCGTTGCTTTCATAAACGCTGACAGCAGTGTCTACCTGCTTTCAGCCAGTTCAGTCTTCCACGTTGTGGCAGGTCTCAGGCCACCTCAACTTGCGGCACCGACCCCGCCACGAGGCCAGCCAATCCCCGATTGGAAATGGCGGTTTACAACAATAGTTCTTGGCTGAACAATCCGCCGCGCGATGGTTTCGCCAAATCAATACATTTGGCATCAGAACCAGCGCTGCCATTCGGCCCCATTCAGGAGCAGCGCGGACCCACGAAAGCCCCGCATGCGCAACCACCTTGGAATTTAGACCGGCCTTGGCCTGACCGTGCTGTGGCCAGCCTGCGGAGGCGGACCAGCCTCCGACGCCCACAACTTGGCCGAGGGTGCCAGGACCGGCACCGACTCGTGGGGCAACAGCTTCGTCATGCTGGTATTGGAAAATGGCGACTTCTACTCGCTGTACGGCACGAACAAGGCCGG
>CAIQPV010000672.1 GCA_903873725.1 uncultured Nitrosomonadales bacterium | reverse complement strand
TTGGCGCATAGATAGCCACCGGCGTACCGTAATGAGATAACAATACAGGTACCAGAGCCAGAGAACGGTTCAGTCCGTGGCAGGATAATTGCCCCAAACCCTGCGCAGGTTTTTCGCCGTGGCGAACAATGACAATTGTTGAATCCGCACGGGCAAGTGGCAAAATTACCGCGCCTGATATAACACAGGCCATTAAAACACAACCAAACAATTTCACACGTCCCCCGGTCCAAGGAATGCCAACGCTTCAAGGATAACATCTCCTTTGGCGGTATGGCGTGCCTTCATTTACTCCGCGCGCTACCTGATGACTTCGAAGCTGCTGTATGCACCTTCTTCCGGCTTGATTTCCACCCGCTCAACATGCGCACGTTCCGGGCCGCGTCTGGCCCAGCGCACAATGGCGTCCACGACTGCAGTTTCGCCATGCACCAATGCTTCCACCGCGCCATCGGTGCGGTTTCGTACCCAGCCTGCAACCGCCAGATTCTGCGCTTCGCGTCGCATTGATTCGCGGAAGTATACGCCTTGCACACGCCCGTAAATCACGAGGCGCAAAGTCATTCTCGGGGAATCGGCATAGTTGCCCATATTCGTTGTTTGATTGCTCAGATTGATGAAGCACCTTTACTATACCAAACTTGGGTTGGCAGCCAAATCCGTCTGTCGGTTTTTTGCCGGAGTCAAGGCAGAGTAAACTATGCCCTCAAGCCGAACTTGCACTCATCTGCACGAGCCATGGGACGAAGGAACCATTACCACGTTTATGTCATCGAACTATCCGGAGATGTGCTTCACGAAGGAAAGTTCAGGAAATGTAACCCGGATTACATTCCGGGCAAGCCATGCGTGTATGTCGGCATGACCGGACTGGATCCCGACGTGCGCTTCGACAAACACAAGGCGGGCATCCAGTCCAACAGGTACGTGCTGCTTTATGGACTGCGGCTGCGCCCCGACCTTTACGAAGTTTATAACCCGATGCCCTACGATGGCGCACGCGACATGGAAGTTGAACTGGCGATAGGCCTGCGCGAGGCCGGGTATGGGGTTTGGCAGGCGTAAGGCAGAAATCTTGCAATGGACATTATCCGGGGAGCAGGTATGGAAACAGGGTTGACCATTATTGGACTGATTTGCTTGGCGGTGTTGATGTTTAAACGCTGGTTCTGGCTAATCGTTTTGGGAACTGGCAGCGTTGCCTCTTTCTTCGCGTTGCTGGACAGTGCTGTGCATTTTAAAATCCCCGGCACAATCGGGTTTTTCTGTCTTATGCTGATCTGCTGGTCATTTGCAAGGGTAATCGCCGGCGGTTACCCGAAGCCCGATGAAAACATGCCGCAAGATGCTGTGCTGCCGTCCAGGACTGACAACCCCGACTGGTCGCCGCCATGACCCCATCATGGGCAATTGGAGTCAGGCAGCTCAAACTCCCGAATTAATAAAACGTGTTTTATCTCCTTTCATTTTTCTGCGTTACAATCTGACAACATTGGGCTTTCCGGAAATTTATTTCGCCATAAGGTTCCAAATCCGAATAACCACATGAAAAAAACCATCGGTTCGAAAATTTTTGCCATTGCCATTGGTTTGGTTTTGCTGATGGCGGTAGCGACGATTATTTCGACTTACCATTTGAACCGTGTAAATTCCCAGATCAAACTGGTGAGTACCTATTATCTGCCGCTCGACCAGCATATGGGAGAGGTTCGCGCCTACGGTCTCTACGAAATTATCCAGTTTGACCGGCTTTCCAGGGAAAAGCCAAAAATACTTTTTGAAAATTCACCCGCTCAGGCTCAGCAACTGCTCAAGGAAATAGGGGGATGCGAGAAAAATTCACGCAGCGATTTGATGCGCAAGGTACGTGAAAAATTTTCTGATATTGTGCAACGGCAACGTATCGTCTTTGAGCTGATGGAGTTATGCGGCAGCGAGGAACTTGAGAGTGCATCCCGATTGGTTGAGCAGGCTCTTGCCGACCCGCAGATCAGGAATGATCCGGATCAAAACGTGAAGTTTTCCCAGCTAAAACAGGAAATCGCGGATATCCCGGGGGCGCGCAAGATTCTCCATGAGACTTTGCTGATCTATTTCACGGAGATGGCCGGTGGCAATGATCGTTCGGTCGAGGTGGCGCGCCAGCAAGTCGACCGGGATTGGCTGTTTCTTGGCAAGCAGATTAACGATGTGACGGTCAGTCGCCTGCATCCGTATTCGCTGGAAATAGCGGCCAAGGCATCGGAACTCGAACGACAGGCATTAGTCTTGAGTCTGGGTATGACTGCCGTGGCGAGTATCCTGGGATTGCTGTTTGCTGCCTTGCTTACCCGCAATCTGGTGAGGCCGGTAAGGGAGCTCCTGGTGGGAACCAAAGCAATTGAGCAGGGTGATCTGGATATACGAATCAAGGTTTCTTCTGCCGACGAGATTGCCACCCTGGCCACGTCCTTCAATCACATGGTAGGCGGACTGAAACAAAAAGAAGCCATCACCGAAACCTTCGGGCAATATGTCGATCCGCGTATCGTCAAGGGGTTGATCGAAGACCAGCAGTTCTCGCAAAAAGGCGAGAAGCGCATCATGACTGTGTTTTTCTCCGATCTCGAAGGCTTTACCGCAATCTCGGAAAAATTTAGCGCGGAGGGCGTAGTCAGGCTGCTCAACCACTATTTTACGCTGATGTCAGATTCGATCAGGCAGAGCAACGGCATCATCGACAAATATATCGGCGATGCCATCATGGCATTCTGGGGTCCGCCGTTTACCAATGCAGATGAACACCCGAAACTCGCCTGTCTGGCTGCCCTGGAACAAATGAAATTGCTCAGGCAATTCGAAACGCAGTTGCCCGATTTGCTGGGAGTCAGGCGTGACCTGCCAAGTCTCAATATGCGTATCGGTATTTCGACGGGAGATGTCATCGTGGGCAGCATAGGCTCGGCAGTCGCCAAGAGCTACACGGTGATTGGCGACAACGTCAATCTTGCCTCACGCCTGGAGTCGGCCAACAAAAATTACGGCACCAATATCCTGATCTGCGGGGAGGCATGGAAAATGGTCAAGGACACCATCGAATGCCGCGAGATCGACCTGATCCGTGTATCGGGAAAAACCCAGCCCATCCGCATCTTCGAAGTGATGGAAAAGAAAGGGAACTTGAACGCCACCATGGCCGAGTTGAAGAACCGTTTCGAGACAGGGCTCGCCGCCTACCGAGCGAGTCGGTGGGATGAGGCAAAACAGCAATTCGAGAGATGTATTGAGCTGAATCCGCAAGAGAAGGCGGCAATAACCTTTCTGTCCCGGATTACATCATTTAGGACGCAACCGCCCGGTAACGATTGGGACGGCATTTGGAATTTCACAGAAAAGTAGCCTTACCGGAAAAGTACCATGCTGACCCCGAAAATTTTTCTTGCCAGAAATCTGGCGAAACTCAATGCACTTTTTGGGCGGGGGCAAGTTGCGTC
>CAIQPV010000671.1 GCA_903873725.1 uncultured Nitrosomonadales bacterium | reverse complement strand
TGCCTCCGTCCAGAAACTTGGCGTCAGGTTGGCGCGCGTAAATAAATCTGCCTTCAGCCAGGAAATCCGCAGTTACGGCAATGTATCTGCTGACGGCAGTAGGGTATATAACGTTCACAGCAAATTCGATGGATCGATCAAAAAAACCTACATCCATACCGTCGGTCAAAAAATCGTACAGGGACAGGTAATCTACGAAATCTATTCACCTGAGCTAATCATGCAGCAAAAGGAATATTTAGGTTTTATTGAACGTCGCAAGCAGATCTTGCAAACCATAGGCGAAGCTCTTATTCATGAAAATGAATACGTGATGGATTTGCTGGTGGAACTTTCCAAGGAAAGAACCAAGTTCATCTACGAAGATGTCAGTCTCGAATCCTTGCAGCATCTCGAAGATTCAAAAATGGCGATTGATGTAGTCAAGATCGTAGCGGAAGAATCAGGCGTCGTGACCCAAATCAATGCCCGGGAAGGCAGCTATGTGACGCCTTCCGCCACACTATTCGCTTTAACGAATGTCTCAAGAGTATGGATTGATATCGCACTCTATCCAGACCAAGCCGCCAAGGTAAAAACGGGCGACAAGGTGACCATTAAAAGTTCTGATGGACAGATCATTACATCCCGTCTGGATTTACTCAATCCCATCGCCGAGAACAACAAGGTCAGTGCAAGGATAGCGATAGACAACAGCAAACTGCATTTGCGCCCCGGCAGTTTCGTTGACGTAATTATCCATGCGCAACCCCACGAGGGGCTGCTGTTGCCGCGCTCGGCTGTGATGCACACCGGCGATGGCGATGTGGTTATGCTATCGCGCGGCGAAGGCCATTTCCTTCCCCTCCATATCGAAACCGGAATCGAAAGCGGGGACGAGATCGAGATCATTGACGGACTGCAGGAAGGCGCGGAAGTGGCTGTCAATGGCCAGTTCCTGCTGGATGCGGCCGCATCGCTGAATTCTGCCGCTCAGCGCATGCAAGAAACGCATACGCACCCATGATCTCGCGTATCATCTCCTGGTCGCTGCACAACCGCCTGCTGGTTTTGCTGCTGGCGGGACTGCTCAGCGCCTGGGGAGTTTACGCCTTCCGCCATACCCCGCTGGACGCGATTCCCGATCTGTCCGATACACAGGTCATCATCAAGACCGCCTATCCCGGCCAGTCGCCGCAAATCGTAGAGGACCAGGTCACTTATCCGCTCACCTCGGCGCTGCTGTCTGTGCCGGGTTCGACCGCCGTACGCGGCTTCTCCATGTTCGGCGAGTCGTTCATCTACATCATCTTCAAGGATGGCACCGATCCCTATTGGGCACGTTCGCGCGTGCTCGAATACCTGAGCCAGGTAGCATCCAAACTCCCGTCCGGCGTCACCCCGGCGTTGGGGCCGGATGCGTCCGGTGTAGGCTGGGTGTTTGAATACGCACTGGTTGATCGTCAACACCACCATGACCCCGACCAGTTGCGCGCTTTGCAGGACTTCTTCATGAAGTATGAATTGCAGAGCCTGCCCGGTGTGGCCGAGGTGGCGAGCGTCGGTGGCATGGTACGGCAATACCAGATCGAGGTCGACCCGAACCGTTTGGCCGCCTATCAGATCACCTTGGATAAAGTTGAGCAGGCAGTACGTGACAGCAATCTGACAGGGGGTGGCTCTGTAGTTGAAATGGGGAGCGCGGAATACATGATCCGGGCACGTGGCTACCTCAAAAAACTGGATGATTTCCGCCAGATTCCAATCGGCTTGGATGCGCAAGGCATCCCCATTCGTTTGCAGGATGTGGCACATATCCAGACCGGCCCGGAAGCACGCCGTGGAGTCACCGACCTCGACGGCGAAGGCGAGGCGGTGGGCGGCATCGTGGTGATGCGCTATGGCAATAACGCGCTGGAAACCATAGATCGTGTCAAAGTGCGGCTACTGGAATTAAAGGCGGGGTTGCCGGAAGGCGTGGAACTGGTGGTTACTTATGACCGTTCAGGCTTGATCGAACGCGCCATCAGCACCCTGCGCGAAAAACTGGTTGAGGAATCGCTTGCGGTGGCATTGGTCTGCCTGCTGTTTTTATTTCACCTGCGCTCCTCGCTGGTCGCGGTGGTAACACTGCCTATCGGGATCCTCGCCGCCTTCGTCGTCATGCAGCAACAGGGCGTCAGCGCCAACCTGATGTCGCTGGG
>CAIQPV010000670.1 GCA_903873725.1 uncultured Nitrosomonadales bacterium | reverse complement strand
TTCATGAACCAGGCCAGCCATTATGTGGATTTGCTGGACTGGCTGATCGGCCCGATAGAAAGTTTGCAGGCGTACACGGGAACCTTGGCGCGCAACATCGAAGTTGAAGATACCGGCGTGGCCAGCATCAAGTGGCGTTCCGGCGCGTTGGGTTCGATGAACGTGACCATGTTGACCTACCCGAAAAATCTGGAAGGCTCGATCACGATTCTCGGCGAGAAAGGCACGGTTCGAGTCGGCGGTCTGGCGGTTAATGAGATTCAGCACTGGGAGTTTGCCGATGTTGCCCCGGAAGATGAAAAGGTGAAAAACGCCAATTATGAAACGACCTCCGTGTATGGGTTTGGCCACCCGTTGTACTACAAAAACATCATTGATGTTTTAAGAGGCCGCGCGGAGCCGGAAACCGACGGGCGCGAAGGGCTGCGCTCGCTGGAGGTGCTGATTGCCACTTATTTGTCCGCCAGGGACGGGAAGCGTGTTTCCCTGCCATTGGATTACTGAGCATGAATTACACCGTCCATCCCAGCGCGATTGTTGATGAGGGCGCGCAAATCGGCGCAGGGTCGCGAGTTTGGCACTGGGTGCATATCTGTGGCGGCGCCCGCATCGGAGAACGCTGCTCGTTCGGGCAGAATGTATTCGTTGGTAACGACGTGGTCATTGGCAACAACGTCAAGGTGCAAAACAATGTTTCTGTTTATGATGCAGTGTACCTCGACGATGATGTGTTCTGTGGACCAAGCATGGTATTCACCAACGTTTATAACCCGCGGTCTGCAATCACCCGCAAGAACGAATATCGCAAAACGCATGTGTGCCGTGGTGTCACGCTGGGGGCCAATTGCACCATCGTGTGCGGCATAACCATTGGGGAGTATGCCTTTGTGGGGGCGGGTGCCGTCATTAACCGCGACGTGCCCGCTTATGCGCTAATGCTTGGCGTGCCTGCCAAACGACTTGGCTGGATGTGCAAATGCGGTGTGCAACTCAAGGGTGAAGGCACCGTGCGCTGCTCTTGCGGAATTGAATATCAAATCAACGAATCAGGCTGTATCCAATTATGACCACCAAAATCGAATTTATCGACCTGAAGGCGCAGTATGCCGATCTGAAAGAAGTCATCAACGCCCGCATCCAGCGCGTGCTCGATCACGGCCAGTACATCATGGGCCCCGAGGTGCGCGAACTCGAAGAAAAGCTGGAAGCCTACACCGAAGCCAAACACTGCATTACAGTGTCTTCCGGTACCGAGGCTTTGCTGATTGCGCTCATGGCGCTGGGAGTGAAGCCTGGAGATGAAATCATCACCACGCCATTTACTTTTGTGGCCACGGCGGAAGTCATCGTACTGTTGGGGGCAACCCCGGTGTTTGTCGACATCGAGCCGGATACCTGCAACATTGACGCAAGCCTGATTGAAGCCGCCATTACCCCGAACACCAAAGCCATCATGCCGGTCTCCCTTTATGGTCAGCCAGCCGACATGGATGAAATCAACACCATTGCCGCCCGTCATGGCAATATTCCGGTCATCGAGGATGCTGCCCAGAGTTTTGGAGCAAGCTACAAAGGCAAAAAAAGTTGCAATCTTTCCGGCATAGGCTGTACCAGTTTTTTCCCCAGCAAACCGCTCGGCTGCTATGGCGATGGCGGTGCGATATTTACCAGCGATGGCGATTTGGCTCAAGCCATGCGCGAGATTCGCGTGCACGGTCAGTCGAAGCGCTACTATCATTCCCGGATCGGCGTAGGTGGCCGCATGGATACCTTGCAATGCGCTATCGTGCTGGCCAAGCTGGAGCGTTTCGACTGGGAGGTCAATCAGCGAACAAAAGCGGGGGATCGCTATCTGGAACTGTTTGGCACTGTTAAATCAGTCAACCCGCCTGTTGTGCGACAAGACCGGGTCTCCGTTTGGGGCCAGTTCACGATCCAGGTGCCAAATAGGGACGCAGTTCTCGACAAACTTAAATCAATGGGTATTCCAACGGCGGTACACTACCCGGTACCGTTGAATCGACAACCCGCTTACCAGGCTTCGTGTCGTATTGCGGGTTCGTTGGATAACTCAGATGTTGTTGCGAGCCGCGTCGTCAGCCTGCCGATGCATCCTTATATTGGTATTGATACCCAGAGCGCAATTATTCAATCTGTTGCGGAGGCAATATAGCCTTGAGCATCAAGATTGTTACTATCGTCGGTGTACGGTCTCAGTTCATCAAAGCGGCTAACCTTGAAATTCCCGATGGATGGAGCATGTCTCCATACGGACAAGGCTACGCGACAAACAGGATCGTGTATCAAATCGCTGGTACTTATTGACCCAATGAAAGAAGCAAGTGATTACCTGATCGTCGGTGCAGGGATTGTCGGACTCACCATTGCACGCGAAATCAGGGCTCGCAATCCAAACGCGCAAATCAGAATTCTCGAAAAGGAACTGCGCCTCGGTGTTCATGCCAGCGGTCGTAATAGCGGGGTACTACATACCGGCATCTATTACCCGCCCGGTACACTCAAGGCCAGACTGTGTAAGGCGGGTGCTGATGCGATGTTTGCCTATGCCCAGGACTTTAACATTCCAGTACGCCGAGATGGCAAAGTCATCGTTGCTACTTCAGTGGAAAATGCCAAGGGCATTGATCAGTTACTAAACAATGCTACTGCCAACCAAATTGTCGCAATCAAACTCAGCCCGCAACAGATTCTTGAGATCGAACCCCATGCTTGCGCCGAATACGGGGGTATTTACTGCAAGGATACTGCCGTCATTGATAGTCTCCGGGTATTCGAAACACTGAGAAACGAACTGCTTGCTCAGGGCGTGCGCATCGAATGTGATCAAATTGTCATGCATATTGATGATGATAAAAAACAGGTGAAAACGCAGAATCACACTTACGCTTACGATCTTCTGATTAACGCGGCAGGGTCTTATGCA
>CAIQPV010000669.1 GCA_903873725.1 uncultured Nitrosomonadales bacterium | reverse complement strand
GACAACGGCCATTCGTAGTGTCCGAAGTTGGCCGATGGCAGCCAGTCAGACCTTGGCGACCCCACTGACCGTAGTACAACATAAAGGAGACCGTCAGTAAACAAAAAAATAATGTTCTTTATCAGGTTAAAAACAATCACTCAGCTTGATTTTCTTCACTGATTAGGCGCAAATTGATACCCCCTTTTCTCAAGGAGATTATCATGGAAGCCGATATTGCTGTTCATCATCACGAACCATGGAACAAAGGAAAGCTGACAGGTCAGAAGGCACCACTAAAGCTGAGGGACATTTGGGCCATACGAGTCAGACTTCAGTTAACGGAGCAACCGCGAGATCTGGCGTTGTTCAATCTAGCCATCGATAGCAAGCTTCGGGCATGTGATCTGGTTAAGATCAAAGTACGAGATATTTCGCACGGAGATCATGTCTCTTCACGCGCAATTGTCATGCAACAAAAGACTCAGAGGCCAGTGCAGTTCGAGATTACCGACCAAACCCGCGATACAGTAGGGAAATGGATTCATTCCGCAGGCCTGAGTTCAGAGGACTTCCTGTTTCCAAGTCGCATAAATGATTCGCCACATCTTTCCACCAGGCAATACGCGCGGATTGTTCATAAATGGGTCAGCGAGATTGGCTTGGATAGTGCAAGCTATGGAACTCATACGATGCGTCGAACCAAAGCATGCCTGATTTATCGACGTACCAAGAACCTAAGAGCAGTTCAGATACTGCTCGGACATACGCGAGTTGAAAGCACTGTCAGATATTTGGGCATCGAGGTAGACGATGCCTTGGAGATGGCAGAACAGACTGAAGTCTGAGGTAGCACTCGGATCGCAACTATCAACATGGCTGCGATCCGGTTAGCCTTGACTCCTAATGTGCGAGCGCACGCGCCATAGCATCGAGGTCGATGCTTTCTGACGGCGGGCTACCGTCCTTACACAAATTCAAGCCAAAATCGACTACGAAATCCGTAACCTTGCCGGTAATGGTCATCACGTCGGCTTGCTGCAAATGCAGATTGAGCCGACTGCATCCCTCTTGTTTGAATTGCTTGATTGTGGTGACTGTCGCGATCACCGCCGAGGTCGATTTTGTGGTGGACTTGATCTTTTCTGCAATCGCGCCTGTCACTTCGCCCTGAATCGTACCGTTCGGTGCGTCGAGCGCCTGGAACAATAGCGGCTTGACGCTGCCGTATTCATCCAAACCAGATGCGAGTGATATACTGGCCATCATGGATAGTCCGACAATTAGTGGAATTCTTTGCATCAAATAATTCATGGCGAACCTCAATAATTTGGTTGTCTACTATCTTTACGCATGGCAGAACTACATTCTCTATGCCTTGGCAGCAACCGTGTTCTGGAAACTCTGTTTTCGCGCCATCTGCTATCGCCCGCTGGTCAATCTGATCATGTTATTGCCAGTTTTCTTGCATGAGCTTTTGCATTTCATCGTCGGCGCGATTACCCACGCTAAACCAAACTCTTTCAGCATCATCCCCAACCGCGTTAAGGCAGGTTCCGTGGGCTTTACCAACATCAGGTGGTACAACGCCATACCCACTGCGCTTGCGCCGCTGCTAGGGCTTGTTTCGCTGTCTGTCGCGGCAATTCATGGTTTACCTTCCAACATCCACAACATCACAGGGCAAGGGGCGCTAGTTTTGTTTGCGCTATCACCCCTGCTGTACGGTTGCTGGCCTTCTTCCGTTGACTGGAAACTCTCTCTGCGTGGCTGGCCTGTGTATGTTGGAGGCATCGTCTATCTGGTCTATCGAGCCGGCTGACATCAAAACTATTTAGTTCTTGGGTCGCCTGCAATTCTGTCCAACAACTGGGCTTCGCCTCTTCTGATAATCTAAAACTAATATGTGTTCTCATATCGCTATATGTATGGCATAACGCCACACATTACAAATATTTTATTGACCACTATTGGTCGTGGTGGAAGTTCCGTAATAGCTCTGAATTTGTTGTGTAACTACGGCAGACGTATTCTGCGTAATACCGCCCTGTTGGGGTGGAACTATAGTTGCCATGATCTGCGCGGTAAATTGTGATAAATCAATTTTAGAAAAATCAATCTGCGCAAATTGATCTGTCGTAAATCCAGAACAATCAGGAGATGAAGTGCTGCCGTAGCCCTTCCCAATCTGCACACGGCCTTGCACATTAATAATCTGGCCAAGCAGACTGTTATAACAGCAGTAAGTTTGTGTATTCTCGACGCAGATGGAGCCAACTAAGAGATTGATACTGGATGAACAATATGTCCCCACGTAAGTGCAAAGATTCTGACCGCGCTTCATCCCCAACATTTGCTCTTCCGTATTGCACGAAGTTAAATCTTCGTAAACCATAATTGCCAATTCTGCCGCCAATTGGTAATAATTGAATGTAAATGTGAATGAGCCAAACGTTTCAGTTACATTGGCCGCCTGATAGGCAGTCGATAGGCTGGAATATAAGCTAGAAACACCTGTAGCTGCCGCTGTGCCCGTTGTCGCGGCGGCATCGGCGACACTGAGCGTTGCATTATATGCGTCGGCTGCGGTGTTATAACTGTTAATAGCATTGTTAGCGGCATCAATAGTGGCCTGTGATGCGCCCGGCAGATCAGCCGCAGCAGACAAAGAATCGGCCGTCGCTGAAAGCGCGTCAGCCTGAGTGCCCAATAAAGTAGACTGTGCCGATACTGCCGCCGCATTGGCCGTATTGGCGGTAGCTTGGGCAGCAGTCAACTGACTCTGTGCAGCGGTAACCGCATTTTGAGCTGTTGTTGCTGCTGCCGAACCCGGCGCAGTCGCTTCTGCGTTTAACGCCGCTGCGTTTAATGTATCATATTGGGTTGTCAAATTAGCTACCTGAGCATCAGCGGTTGCAGCGGCTTGTGACGTGGCTTGTGCTATCGACGTTTGCGATGCAATTGCATTTGCGCCTGACGTGAAGCCCGTATATGAAATGTTCATACCGTACAAGCCGAATGAGGGGGAAGTGCTGGAAAGTGTGGGTGCCCCAATAAAGCTAAGCATTCCCTGTTGCAAATAATTAGGAGCATCAGTAAAGAGAGCGTCGTAAACATACCGGCTCCCGGTCTGGAGCGTTTCACCACCAATCTGTAATACCGTACCCATGACCGATTGATTGCTAAAGGAACCCGAGCCACTTTTTGTTGCGCAACAATTCGACAAACCGAACAGTCGAATTCGGCAACTATCATCCACGCCGCTGAAAATTACGCCATTCTGATTGTAAACGCCGCCCTCGCGTCCAGCTTCCATAAGAGCAGCTGTAGTCGCAAGGCCGGTGTCAGGTGGCGATCCTGTATTAACGCAACTTCCTCCCTGACAAAATGTTGTGCCGCTGCAATTGGTCGTAGTTGTTGAAATAGCAGGGGTGGTCAAGCAGCTATAGGTCTGCTGAGTGACAAGCGGCGTGCCATTCGATAACGTATTTACGTTCGCCGATGTCTGTGGCGTGCAATTCGGATTAGAAGAATATTGCCCGCAGTCAGTTGTCGAACTACCGTCCAGGCACGCATAGGTGTTGGTTTGTTGATAACACCCATCTGGAGCCACCGAGGATGAACTAATGCCGGGCGGCAAAAGTGTTGCGGGTGTTGTGGAGGAGCATGTATTGGACGCGAGATAACAGTTTGTGTTGCTGCTGTTGGCCGCGCATTGCGTTGGATCATAGTTACTCGATACCAATGTATACGTGTCAGACAGTTGAATAGTATTGGCTGGAGCGGTCGGCATGGCAGAATTGCCACACTGATAAGTTTGTGTGTACTGCATACAGCCAGTGTTCAATACCGTATCCATTTGAGCGCAAACAGAACTCGTTTGCCAGCACGCAGGCGCGGCATTGATGAATGGCTGGCAGTAATTGACTGCATCTGGCTTAATGCAGGTATAGGTATCCTGATATAGCCAGCAGCCACCAGCCTGAGCGAGCGTGACCGTAATGCCGGAAATTTGTTTGCTTGGGGTCGTATCAATGCACGTCTCACCTGTTTTTTGGCACGTAGCGGCGTGAGCAACTGAGGTTCCCGCCAGTGTCGCTGCGATGAGTAATAAACGAATGATTACTTGATTCATTGCGCTTGTGCCTCGTAAGTGGCGCAATTATCATTACTAAAATTCGCCGACACCGTATAAGGCACTGCAATATTTTGAGCGGGAAGTGTAAAACTTCCTTCGGCACAATTACCGTTTTCAGAGACAGCAAGTGAACACACCATTCCCGAACATAGCTGCGTGAGGTACATGGTTAAGTTGCAGCCATCACCCCCAGAAAAGACTGGTTTATTTGTGAAATCTGTACTGGAGGTTGCTGAAGACGTTGTTATAAAAGACACAAAGTATGTTGGGTAAGCGGTATACCCCCAGCTTTGATACATACTTTGATAGTTTGTGCCGGGTGGGTAATACCAATCATCTTCGGTCACGTATGTGCTATCGTTGCCACAAGTTATTGTGATCTTTATTTGCCAATCACCAGCACAGGCAGGACATGCATTGTCCTTAACAAAGGATGCTAAAACCGCACCAGGAGTACATTGACCTGCGGAAACGGTCACTACCGAACCTCTTGTACACGTAGACGTTTGATACGCGTTGATCGTCTGGTTGCATTGATAATTAGTATTGTCAGTGATATTAACTATGCGACCCATGGTACATTGGGTAGTTGTTAACTCTTTCGCTGTGGAACACATTTCAGTTGTGTATTGAGCGGGTGTTGTGGTGGTAACGGGAACACAAGGAGAGCTTGTGCCAGTGGCGCTCATACCGTTGCTCGCCAATATCGCCGATGCACCCTGAGAGATTGCCTGAAAATTTTGCATCAGCGGATCATTCTTGCCGATTGTGAATTGCGGTCTGTTGGTTGGATTAGTCGCCAAGAAATTTACCGCATTGCAGTATTGGTCTGCCATGGGATCGTTGGTGGCTGTCGCACTCGCGCAAGTGTTAATTTGTGTTGCGCCAGGCACTTCTATATCCCCGTTGCCGCCTGCGTAATAACCGCTTTGTGTTGTCGTCGATGCTCCGTATTGCGGGATAACGCCCTGAATGCCAGTGGCCGTTATTCCAGCGGCTATGCCGTTTACCTGTCCGTTTGCAATAGTGCTGCCACTCGTGAAAGAGTCGGACATTGGATCGCTTATTGAATTCGAGCTGAATACCAGCAGAATCGCGCCCAAGAAAAAATGGGGTAAGCGTATCACTCAATACCCCGAACGATTTCAGATCGAAACGCATGGGCGACACTTTCCCACTGAGGGCTATTGCGTTCAATATAATCCAGCGCGTAATCGAGTGAGACATCACCAGATACCTTGATAAAGGTTTGCGGCTTTGAACATCCGCTTTCCAGTAAATTACCCGCTTGGTGCGTAGCGATCACAATGGCTGGTACTCCGGTCACGCCGAATTGCTTGAAGGCGGTCGGATTGATAGCGATTGACGCAGGCACGTTGCCCATGGCAGCTCGCGCGTCCTTTGTCATGCTGGTTATGGTATTCCCGCTAAATCCCCTGAAAACAAAAGTCGCTTTGGCTCGCCGCGCCTGTTCT
>CAIQPV010000668.1 GCA_903873725.1 uncultured Nitrosomonadales bacterium | reverse complement strand
ACTGATTGCGCTGTTGCTGGCCGGTGTCAGCAGCGTGGCGCTGGCCGCTACTGAAGCGGATGTGGAAAATTCGTTCAACCCGTATAAGAACGGGGTGCCGACTTTCCCGGGATTGTCTCCCGGCATGACCATCAACAAGGCCAATGTGGACCAATTCAAGGATGTGCTGGCGCTTGGTACCTATAAAATCATCAAGGATGGACTGACACAGATACAGGTGGGGGCGACCACACAGTTCACCATCTCCAAGTCGTTTATCGACGCGACCCGGACGAATCTGAACAAGACGAAACTGGGAGCAAAGCTGGGGGAAATTCATGGTTACGTGTCGGGACGTCCGTTCCCTGAAGAGCCGGACCTGAAGGATCCGCATGCAGGCGAGAAGTTGGCGTGGAACTACAAGTACGGTGTTAACTGGGGCGATGGCGCGATCATTTCTCCGTTCTACTGGAAGTATCGCAACATGCAGACCGGGCAGGTTGAGAAAATTCTGAAATGGGATTTCCACTTCCTGAACTTCATGCACCGCACCAAGGATGCGCCGGTGCCGGAAATTCTTCCGAACCCGTCGGGGATGTATCGTGCAATTTACATCAAGGCATTCGAACCTCAGGATCTGAAAAACACGCAGTTGCTGATCCAGCGTTTTGAGGATGACAACAAGCTGGATGATGCGTATCTCTATCTCGGCTTCCAGCGTCGCGTGCGCCGTCTGGCACAGGGGCAGGCAACCGATGCTTTCCTTGGCGCGGATTTGATGATTGAGGACTTCGAAGGCTATAACGGCCGTGTTTCCGACATGAACTGGACCTACAAGGGAACCAGGAACGTCCTGTTGCCGATGTGGAACCATGACGAACTGAAACTGGCAAACGATATGCCGCCTGAAGCCGACGGTTACAAGTACGTCAACTTTGGGGGGCAGGGTGGCTGCTTCTTTGACGGAAATTGGCAATTGCGCAAGGTCTATATACTCGAAGCCTCGCCTGTCAATCCGAACCATCCGATCAGCAAGCGTATTTTCTACATGGATGCCCAACTGGGTAACCTGAACGGGGCCATCGAGATTTATGATCGCAAGGGCGAGCTATGGAAAGTGTGGTCAGTGGGCAAGTCGAACGCGGAGCATCACCTGCCGATCAACAAGGGTGCCGGTATCGGGATAGACGATGCCTTCCAAATGGTCGATTTGCAGTCGAAGCATTGCACGACGGGTCAATTCAAGGGTCAGATCGATCCCAAGAAGAACAGCCCAACCCTGTTCCAGGTTCAGAACATGCGCGGCGGGGATTGATGCAGCGACCTTTCGGTGGACTTGATTTTTGAAGTTGCACTGAAAGTGTGTTAACAAGAAAGCCAGCATTCTCGTAAGGTATGCTGGCTTCTTTACATTGCAGCTCGTTCAATAACAGCATTGATCGTTTCTACGCAAAGCATCACTGCCATTAAGTTAAGGATGTTTCAAAAATTTTAACAACGTCATTCCCTTAACTTAATGGCAGTGACGCAGAGCATGGGAACGATATGTATGGATTATGAACTGTCTTGGCATAACCCATTTCCACAACCGAATCGAACAATACCTAAAAAGTATTGATTGATGCAAATATAGTATTGGAAAGTATTTAGGTGGAAACTTAATATACAAAAAAGAGGTGTGCGATTAACTCCACCCCAATAAAAAAATTAATTACAAGCTGGAAGAAACGTAGAGGGACGTTTCGCCGAATTGAATCAACACATACATACCCTTGGGCTTCCCCTCCCCAAGCTTATGAGGAGAACATGAGTTATTACACCGTCACCATCGAAGATACCGGGGAATCATATCGCGCCTCGGAAAAACAGACTGTGCTGGATGGCATGGCGATGCTGGGTAAAAAAGGAATTCCCGTCGGATGTTGCGGCGGCGGCTGCGGTGTTTGCAAAATAGAAATTTTATCCGGCAGCTATACGAAGCGGGTCATGAGCCGTGAACACGTTAGCGTCGAGGATGAGGCAAACAACCGCGTCCTGGCTTGCCGGGTGTGGCCCACAAGCGACCTGAGGCTCAGGGTGCTGGGCAAGATGAATAAGAATCTTTGTCGCGACAACGCGGCAGTGAGTGAAGGCAGTTGTTTATAACGAAAGCAATATATCAAGGAGATTAACTATGGCAATGACTGGGGTATTGCGTCCAGGCCATGCGCAGATGCGTGTGCTGGATCTGGAAGAAAGCGTCAAGTTTTACAGTGATGTAGTTGGATTGGTGGAGACCGGGAGAGACAAGCAGGGGCGCGTCTATTTCAAAGCCTGGGACGAGCGCGATCACAACAGTTTGATCATTCGTCAAGCTGACAAGCCGGGACTCGACTTTTTTGCCTTTAAAGTCGACAGCAAGGCAACCTTGGAAAAACTGGATGCCGACCTGATTGCATTTGGTGTCAAGACCGAGCGAATTCCTGCGGGCGAACTTCTCGAAACCGGCGAGCGTGTACGTTTCCCGATTCCAACCGGTCACGTGATTGAGTTGTATGCCGAAAAGACCGATGTCGGCAACGGCCAGCCTTATGTGAATCCTGAGGCCTGGATACCTGCGGCCGAGCATGGCATCGCACCGACCCGCTTCGATCACGGTCTGCTTTACGGGCCCGATATCGATGGTGCACGCGAGATATTTGAGAAAGTGCTGGGTTTCTATGTGGTTGAGCGTATCGTGCTGGAAGATGGCAAAACGGATCTGGCGATCTGGCTGTCCTGTTCGATCAAAGCACACGACATTGCCATGGTTCGCCATCCTGAGCCGGGCAAGCTGCATCACGTCTCGTTCCTGCTGGAAAGCTGGGAAAAAGTGCTGCGTGCAGCCGATCTCATGTCTATCAACAGAGTGAAGATCGACATCGGACCCACCCGTCACGGCGTGACGCGCGGTACCACCATCTATGCATTTGATCCGTCCGGCAACCGCTTCGAAACGTTCTGCGGCGGAACCTCCGGCTATCCCGACCAGCAGCCGATCAAGTGGACAATGGAAGACGTTGGGCGCGGTATCTTCTATCACGACCGCGCGTTGAACGACACTTTCCTGTCTGTCGTGACTTGAGCAATGGAAGTCACGTCTTCTATCCCGGGCATTACCTGGGAAGCAGCAAACACTGCGGCGCAAGCCGCAGTGCGTTACGCAGAGGACCATGGCTGGAAAATCAATGTTGCCGTAGTTGATCGCGGCGGCAATCTGATGTCATTCCTGCGCATGCCTGGAGCCTACATTCACTCGATCAATATTGCCATCGACAAGGCCTATACCTCTGCCAGTTTCGGTTTTCCGACCAAAGCGTGGATGGGTGCAATCGGTCACGACGACGGCATGAAGTTCGGATTTTCCAATCAGCCAAGGTTGATCGTTTTTGGTGGTGGTTTACCGATTCGCGTCGGCGATGACTGGATTGGCGGTATCGGCGTTTCCGGCGCCTCGGAGAGCGAGGACGAGGAATGCGCGAATGCCGGACTGAAGGCTATTGGCCCCACCCTATAAGTTTTTTTGCAAGTGGAGTATGACCATGAAATTGATTCGCAACTTTATTAATGGCGAGTTTGTCGGAACCGGCAAACACTTTGACAAGCGTTCACCGCTGACCAATCAGGTTATCGCCGAGGTGGCCGAAGCAACACGCGACGAGGTCGATGCCGCCGTCAAGGCCGCGCGAGCTGCGCTGAACGGCCCATGGGGTAAAATGACTGTCGCCGAGCGCGTCGAAATGCTTTACGCTGTCGCCAACGAAATCAACAATCGTTTTGATGAGTTTCTTGAGGCTGAGTGCGCAGACACCGGCAAGCCGCGCAGCCTCGCCTCACAAATTGACATCCCGCGTGGAGCGGCCAATTTTAAAATCTTTGCCGATGTGGTGAAGAATGTCCCTACCGAATTTTTCGAAATGGCCACACCGGATGGCAAGGGCGCCATCAACTATGGCTACCGCACCCCTGTTGGCGTGGTCGGTGTAATTTGCCCGTGGAACCTGCCCCTGTTGCTGATGACATGGAAAGTCGGCCCGGCGCTGGCCTGTGGTAACACCGTGGTGGTCAAACCCTCCGAAGAAACGCCGCAGACAGCGGCCCTGCTCGGAGAAGTAATGAACAAGGTTGGCGTACCCAAGGGTGTCTACAACGTGGTGCACGGTTTCGGCCCCAATTCGGCCGGCGAATTTGTTACCACCCATCCGCTGGTTAACGCGATCACCTTTACCGGAGAAACCCGCACCGGCGAGATCATCATGAGGGCTGCTGCCAAAGGCTCGCGTCCGGTCAGTCTGGAAATGGGCGGAAAAAATGCAGCTATTGTTTTTGCCGACTGCGATTTTGACGCAGCCATCGAGGGCACCATGCGATCAGCCTTCGTCAACTGCGGTCAGGTTTGCCTCGGCACCGAGCGTGTGTATGTCGAACGTCCGATCTTTGACAAATTTGTTGCCGCACTAAAGAAAGGCGCTGAAGCGCTCAAGCCCGGCGTTCCGGACGACAAAACCACCAGTATAGGCCCGCTGATCAGCAAGGAACACCAGAACAAGGTGCTGTCATACTACAAGATTGCCGTGGATGAAGGTGCCACTTTAGTAACCGGTGGCGGCATATTCGACATGCCGGGAGACCTGAAAGACGGTTGCTGGGTGCAACCCACGATCTGGACCGGGCTCCCCGAAACGGCCCGCGTGATCAAGGAAGAAATTTTTGGCCCCTGTTGCCATATCTCTCCTTTTGACACCGAAGAAGAAGTGCTGCAAAAAGCCAACGACAACGAATACGGACTTTCTACCGCCATCTGGACACAGAATGTCTCGCGTGCCCACCGTGTCGCCCACAAGATGGAAGTCGGTCTTGCCTGGGTAAATAGCTGGTTCCTGCGCGATCTGCGTACTCCTTTCGGCGGTGCCAAGCAATCGGGTATCGGCCGCGAAGGCGGTGTCCATTCACTTGAATTCTATACCGAGCAGAAGAATGTCTGCATCAAGCTATGAGCACTCCTACTCCGGAAGTTGCCAATAGTATTGTTGCCGCAGGAATTCGCACCAACTATCACGATCAGGGCAGCGGTGCGCCTGTCCTGCTGGTTCATGGTTCCGGGCCGGGCGTTTCAGCTTGGGCGAACTGGCGGCTGGTCATTCCTGCGCTTGCCAAACAGGCACGGGTGATCGCGCCGGACATGGCGGGTTTCGGCTTTACCGAGCGTCCTGCGGGCTACCAATACAGTATGGATAATTGGGTCAAGCAGGCGGTTGGTCTGCTCGACGCCTTGGGGATCGAACAAACGGATTTGGTCGGTAATTCATTTGGTGGCGCACTGGCGCTGGCCTTGGCGATACGTCATCCACAGCGGGTGCGCCGTCTGGTGCTGATGGGCAGTGTGGGTGTTCCCTTTCCAATCACCAAGGGACTGGATGATGTTTGGGGCTATACCCCCTCAATCGAGAACATGCGCAGCCTGCTGGACCTTTTTGCTTTTGACCGGTCACTGGTCAACGACGAACTGGCCAAGTTGCGTTACGAAGCCAGCATCCGGCCCGGTTTTCAGGAATCTTTCTCGGCCATGTTCCCTGCACCACGCCAGCGCTGGGTGGATGAAATGAGCAGCGCTGAAGGCGACATCCGCGCCCTCAAGCATGAAACACTGGTGATTCACGGTCGCGATGACCAGATCATTCCGCTTTCAAATTCGCTCACGCTGGCGAACTGGATACCCAGCTCACAACTCCATGTGTTCGGAAAATGCGGCCATTGGACACAGATCGAACACTCGGCGCGCTTCAATACGCTGGTAGGAAATTTTCTTGCTGAATGACCACACTTGGCACTTGCGCAACCCAATTTAGAAACATACCGGAAAGAACCCTATGGACCAGACACTGATTACCCAACTCGGCGATGAGCTTTACGAAGCGCTCACCCGGTGCAAAACATTAACGCCGCTGACCACACGCTATCCTGACATCACCATCGAAGATGGCTACCACATCCAGGAACGCCTGATCGCGCGCCGCATTGCCGCCGGTGAAAAGGTGGTCGGCAAAAAAATCGGCGTCACCAGCAAGGCGGTGATGAACATGCTGGGCGTCGGACAACCCGATTTCGGCTGGCTGCTCGACGGCATGATCTACAACGAAGGCGAGTCGATCCCTATTGACAGCTTGATTCAGGCCAAGGCTGAAGGCGAGATTGCCTTCATTCTGAAAAAAGATTTGATGGGTCCCGGCATTTCGAATGCCGACGTACTGGCCGCCACCGAGGGTGTGATGACCTGTTTTGAAATCGTTGATTCACGCATCGAAAACTGGAAGATCAAGATTCAGGATACCGTGGCAGACAATGCCTCCTGCGGCGTGTTCGTGCTTGGTGACCGTTTTGTTGACCCCCGCGACGTTGACCTTTCAACGTGCGGCATGGTTCTGGAAAAGAACGGCGAAATCGCCTGTACCGGCGCCGGTGCCGCCACCATGAATTCCCCCGTCAATGCCGTTGCCTGGCTGGCGAATACGTTGGGGCGCCTGGGTATTCCCCTGAAGGCAGGTGAAGTCATTCTTTCCGGTTCACTCGGGGCCATGATCCCGGTAGTCAAGGGCGACAACCTGCGCGTCACCATCGGCGGTATTGGTGGTTGCTCGGTTAAATTTGTTTAATTTTGCAAAGGATTTAGCAATGAGTCAAAAAATCAAATGTGCGCTGATCGGACCCGGAAACATCGGCACCGATCTGCTCTACAAACTTCAACGCAGTGCAGTGCTTGAACCCATCTGGATGGTCGGCATCGACCCCACCTCGGAAGGATTGAAACGTGCCGCCGGCATGGGCATCAAGACCACCGACAAGGGTGTCGACGGCCTGCTTCCCCACGTAAAAGCCGACGGCGTGCAGATTGCCTTCGACGCCACATCGGCCTACGTCCATGCCGAGAACAGCCGCAAGCTGAACGAGCTGGGCGTATTGATGATCGACCTGACACCGGCTGCCATCGGGCCATTTTGTGTGCCGCCGGTAAACCTGATGGAGCATATTGGCAAGAAGGAAATGAACGTCAACATGGTTACCTGCGGTGGACAAGCGACGATCCCGATGGTTGCTGCAATCTCGCGCGTACAACCGGTGCAATACGGAGAAATCGTTGCCACCGTTTCAAGTCGGTCTGCCGGCCCCGGAACCCGTAAAAACATCGACGAATTCACCCGCACCACTTCCGGCGCTGTTGAAAAAGTGGGCGGTGCCAAAAAGGGCAAGGCCATCATCATTATCAATCCGGCCGAGCCACCCCTGATCATGCGCGACACTGTGCATTGCCTCACCGAAACCGCCCCTGATCAAGCCAAGATTACCGAGTCCATCCACGCCATGATCAAGGAAGTACAAAAATACGTGCCGGGCTACAAACTGGTCAACGGTCCGGTGTTCGACGGCAACCGCGTTTCCGTATTTCTGGAAGTCGCCGGACTGGGCGATTTTCTGCCCACCTACGCGGGCAACCTCGACATCATGACTGCCGCCGCCGCGCGGACTGCCGAAATGTTTGCCGAAGAAATTATTGCAGGCCGCATCACACTGCAAGCAACGGTTTAAGGAGAAATTCATGACACTCAAAGGTAAAAAAATAACGGTTCACGACATGACCCTGCGCGACGGCATGCATCCGAAGCGCCACTTGATGACGCTTGACCAGATGATTGCAGTTGCGACCGGTCTGGATGATGCAGGTGTGCCCCTGATCGAAGTCACCCACGGTGACGGCCTTGGCGGGTCCTCGGTGAACTATGGCTTTCCCGCGCACACCGATGAGGAATATCTTTCCGCCGTCATTCCACGCATGAAACAGGCCAAGGTGTCGGCATTGCTGCTACCCGGTATCGGCACCGTCGATCACCTGAAAATGGCGAAAGACCTTGGTGTCCATACCATTCGGGTTGCGACCCATTGCACCGAGGCGGATGTCTCGGAGCAACACATCACCATGGCACGCAAGATGGAGATGGACACGGTTGGCTTCCTGATGATGAGCCACATGGCGAGCCCCGAAAAATTGATCAGCCAGGCCAAACTGATGGAAGGCTACGGCGCCAACTGCATCTACATCACCGACTCTGCCGGTTACATGCTGCCTGATGACGTCAAGGAACGTCTCACCGCTGTTCGTGCGGCGCTGAAGCCGGAAACTGAACTGGGATTCCATGGACACCACAATCTGGCCATGGGCATTGCCAATTCCATTGCTGCTGTGGAATCCGGCGCAACCCGTATCGACGCTGCGGCTGCGGGACTTGGTGCAGGTGCCGGAAACACACCGATGGAAGTTTTTATTGCCGTATGCAAGCGCATGGGCATCGAGACAGGTGTTGATCTGTACAAAATACAGGACGTTGCCGAAGACATCGTCGTACCCATGATGGATCACGTCATCCGCCTGGATCGTGATGCGCTTACGCTGGGCTACGCGGGTGTGTATTCCTCCTTCCTGCTGTTTGCCAAACGTGCAGAAAAGAAGTACGGCATTTCCGCCCGTGAAATCCTGATCGAGCTGGGCCGTCGCGGCATGGTAGGCGGGCAGGAAGACATGATCGAGGATACCGCCATGACCATGGCAAGGGAACGCGGCCTGACACAGGCCGCATGAGGATATAAAAAATGAAACTCGATAAGACAACGATAGACAAACTCGCCGAGCACCTGGAGTACTGTGAGCTCAATGCGCGGGATACGCTGAAAATCACCGATGATCATCCCGACATGGACTGGGATGATGCCTATGCAATTCAAGACGAGATACGTCGCCGCAAGATTGCGCGCGGCACCCGGATCGCCGGTCTTAAAGCAGGCCTCACCTCGTTTGCCAAAATGAAACAAATGGGGGTTGAAACACCGGTCTTCGGCTTCGTTACTGACTACGGCGCAATACCGGACGGTGGCGAGATCAAGATGAAAGAGCTGATTCATCCCAAAGTCGAACCGGAAATCGTCTTTGTCATGAAACGCGCGCTCAAAGGGCCCGGCTGCCACATTGGCGCAGTGCTGGCGGCAACGGATTTCATCATGCCCGGCATCGAAGTGATCGATTCGCGCTACCGCGATTTCAAATTTGATCTGAAGAGCGTGATTGCCGACAACACCTCGTCCTCGCGATTTGTCGTGGGTGGTCGAATCAAGGTGGCGGACGCGGTTGACATGCGCACCCTCGGTGTAGTGCTGGAAAAGAACGGCGAGGTCGTTGCGCTTGGTGCCGGTGCCGCCGTGCTCGGTCATCCTGCCACCGCAATTGCGTTGCTGGCCAATCACCTCGGCGCACGCGGCGAAGAAATTCCCGCCGGGGCAATGATTTTATCCGGTGGAATTACCGAAGCAGTGGCGGTCAAGAGCGGAGACAATATCACCTTGCGAGTGCAGGATTTGGGTTCTGTAAGCTGTAGATTCGTTTAATTTATTAAAGGGAAAATCATGCCATTTGCTCAAATTTATCTGCTCGAAGGCCGTACCGAAGAACAAAAAAGAGCTGTCATAGAAAAGGTGACTCAAGCCTTGCAAGAGGCCGTCGGTGCTCCGATTGAAAACGTCCGCGTGTGGATTCACGACGTACCCAAAACCAACTGGGGTATCGCCGGACAGACTGCTGCCGACTTGAAACGCTGAAGCAGAGTTTTAACCGGATTCTGCAATTTTAGAGATGCCTATCAAAGGCATTCATAGATGGTTTTAATTCAGTTAGGTAACCCCCGGTTTTGCCGGGGGTAATTTAACTTTAATGCCTCGCTTTTTCGAGCAAGTTCATCCAATGAAAGATTATTTTCATTAGATATGTCACAACTTTCCATGCCGGTAATATTCATATGCAAAACGGACTGCATGGCAGCCCGTTCTGCATAAGAACAAAATCCCGCTTAGTTTATGGTTAGCCGTTTTGTTTTCGCTGTGGTCTTCTTCGCCAGAGTCAGTTCAAGCACACCATCGTTGTATTTGGCTTGGGATGAATCCTCATCAACGTCCTGTGCCAAGGTAAAGGAACGCGACACTTTGCCGTAATAGCGTTCGCTGCGTATCACTTTTTCACCCTCTTTCACTTCTTTTTCGTTTTTAACCTCGGCGCTGATGGCAACCTGATTCCCGTCTATGGAGACGTGAATATCGTCCTTTTTTACGCCGGGAATTTCAGCATGGACGGTGTAGGCTTTGTCGTCTTCCTTCACGTCCAACTTGATTTGGACGTTCGGGGCATCTTTCATCTTTACAGGGCGCATGAAGAAGCTTGGGAACAGATCGTCAAAAGCTTCGTCAATCGGATTGTAATGTACTAGATTTACCATGATATTCTCCTTATTGGTTGATTAGGAAGGTTATATTACCTCCATACCTTTAATATATGGTCGCGGAAATGGTTTTCAAGCGTCACCTAAAATCGCACGCCCACTATGAGGCAAGTTGGGCATCTCCCGCTTGCCCCTTAGCTGTTTGCTATTCAATTTTGAGGGCAATAAACAACTTCATATCACCACGAATAATGTGAAGTGCCAGTCGCTTTCCGGCTTTATCCACAAGACTGCGCAACTTATCTACACTGCCAACCTTTTCACCATTGACCGCTAGAATTATGTCTCCGGGACGAATACCGGCCTGCGCAGCGGGGCCTTCGGCAACCTGCTCGACCATCAACCCTTCGTCGCCCGCAACCTCTGCTCTCTTGCGTTCATCTGCCGACAAAGGACGAATTGACAAGCCGAGTTTCCCTTTGGCAGTAGTACCGGATTCAGCTTTTGCAGTTGTCGTATTCATTTCTCCAACTTTTACGGACATGATCCTGGCATGTTTCTTTTGCCAGACTTCCACCGTCGCTGTCGATCCGGGTGTTAAGTCAGCCACCAGCGGAGGCAGATCAGAGGAGTGAATAATTTCCTGGTCATTGAATTTCAGTATGACATCACCGGATTCAATGCCCGCTCTCTCTGCGGGGCTGTCCTTTTCGACCGAACTCACAAGGGCGCCGACGGGCTTCTCAAGACCAAACGAAGTTGCCAAGTCCTGATTGATTTCTTGAATCGTTACGCCAAGTCGTCCATGGCTGACCTTGCCATGATCAAGTAACTGTTTTTCCACCTTCATCGCCACATCAATGGGAATGGCGAAAGACAGCCCCTGATAACCTCCGCTTTGGGTATATATCTGCGAATTGATACCGATTACTTGGCCGTTCAAGTTGAATAGCGGCCCGCCGGAGTTGCCGGGATTGATGGCCACATCGGTTTGCAGAAACGGCACATAGCCTTCATTCGGTAACGAACGTGATTTTGCTGAAATAATTCCCGCCGTAACACTGTTCTCAAATCCGAATGGTGAACCGATGGCAACTACCCATTCACCGACCCTGGCCTTTTGAACGTCACCTATATTAACGGCAGGTAAATCTTTGGCATCAATCTTCAACACGGCGACATCACTTAGCTTGTCCGTCCCTGCAACCGTCGCCTTGAACTCACGCTTGTCATTAAGCTTTACGATCACCTCCTCGGCCCCGGCCACTACATGAGCGTTAGTCAGAATAACGCCATCCTTGCTGACGATGAATCCGGAACCCAGGCCGTGAGTGGGCTGTCCGCCCTGCGGTGCGGGAATCTGGAAACGGTGGAAAAACTCATAAAATGGATCCTTTGGATCCATTCCGGGAAATCCGGGAAAATTCTGCATCTCCGTTTTAGTCGTTCCAGAAACACTGATATTTACAACTGCGGCTCCCTGTTTTTCTGCGATTTCGGTAAAGTCAGGCAATGAGCCGGATACTTTTTGCGGCGGCGACACGGTTGCAGTTTCGTTGGTGTTAGCCGAAGGTGAGTCATGTGATGCATAACTGCACCCTGCCGCCAAGGTGATTGCAATGAAAGCAATTCCGGCCAAATTACGGCCATTTAAAGACAATTTGTTAAGCTCCATTTTGTAACCTTTCTGCAAAAAATAACCAGAATTCCCCGGCAAAATTTACAAACGGCGGATTCCGATAAAATTGTTTGAAAAAAAGAAAGCCTCCGGCGTAGCCATCCGCTTTGCGGCGTAAAATTGT
>CAIQPV010000667.1 GCA_903873725.1 uncultured Nitrosomonadales bacterium | reverse complement strand
TCACGCCGTTCGGCAAAATAATTATGTCGATCATAGATGCCTTCCACGCCCTCGATTTTGTGATTCAGGCAGCGTTCTGAAATGTGCGGAACCACACCCAGTGCAGACAGGTGCGTTTTGGCAGTGCGTCTGAAGTCGTGAATAACGAAGTTTTCCATATCGCCTAGTAATGGTTTGACCTTGGACATGGCAACGTTCAGGGTATTTTCGTGGATGTGCGGTAGCATTCTTTCTTGCCGCTTGCGCGCAGGCAATAGGTAGTCGCTGCCACATCCCAATACGATCAGCTTGCGCAGATATTCCACGGCTTGCTTTGGCAAAGGTATATCAATTGCTTTTTTTGTTTTTGTCCGTTCGGCTGGCAAATACCAGATGGATTTATCAAGATCAAATTCTTTTACCTTCGCTGCTGTCAATTCCTGTTTGCGAACCGCCAGCAACAGCAGCAACTTGACTGATAAAAAGTTTTCAACTGAGAAGCCTTTGGCGCTTCGCATCGCCTCAAATAATTGCACCAATTCATCCCTTGTTAGCCAACGATCCCGCGCCTCTTCCTTGCCGCCAGCATCAGCCAGATTGAAAGCCGCAGCGGGGTTGTATTCCACCATGTGCCGCTTAACTGCATAGTCAAACATGCGACGCACCCAGCGCAATACATCGTTTGCCGTGGTCGGCGCGCCGCGCTTGACGATAGTTTGCAGCATGGCATCAATATGCATAGGTTTCACGTTTTGCACTGCCAGCTTGCCGATGTTGGGCTTAATGTCTCTCTCAATCCTGCTACGTACAATGTTCGGGTGTTTCCAGTGCCCTATAATCATTCGCTCAAGGTATTCATCCGCAAGCTGCCCAACAGTCCGCGCATGTTTTTCATCTTCGATCTTGGCAACAGCCACCCGCTTGCGTTCCTGTTTTTCTCCCGCCACGTCATGCCCCAGCGAAACACGCGCCCGAAGCTCCTTGGCGGTCTTTCTGGCATCTGCAAGTGACAAGGCGGTATAGCTGCCCAAGTTCATCACCCGTTGCTTGCCAGCAAAGCGGTAGCGAAAACGCCAAATAGGAACAGCGAGGTCATTCCTGAATGAGAGGTACAGCCCATCACCATCGCCTCGCAAGTCAAAACGTTCGTCGGCCTTGATCCAGTTGCGTATTTGAATATCAGTTAGCTTGCCCATTTCGCGCCCTTCCGTGTGTACCAGTAAATTTGTACCAGAAAGCCAAGTAGTACGCTCACTGGTACACGGCAATTGTGCGCTTTCCTGAAATGATATGCAACGATATAAAACGACAAAGCCGCATGGTTAACGGCTTTTATTGGGTTAGTGCGACGTTATGCAATGGGGTGAAACATCATTCAATGTTCTGGATCTGTTCGCGCATCTGTTCGATCAGCAGTTTCATTTCCATTGAGGCACGCGACACTTCAGTATCCACCGATTTCGAACCCAGCGTATTGGCCTCGCGGTGCAGTTCCTGCATCAGGAAATCGAGCCGTTTTCCAACCGTCCCGCCCTGCGCCAGCACCCTTTTCATTTCCGACAAATGCGTGCGCAAACGAGACAACTCCTCGTCAACATCTATTTTGCTGGCGAACAG
>CAIQPV010000666.1 GCA_903873725.1 uncultured Nitrosomonadales bacterium | reverse complement strand
TGAAAGCTCTACGACAGACAATCCTGCCATTTATTTACCCGTTATGCCAAAGATCAAGGTATGGGGTGATTTGACGCTCAATGGTCTTATCGCAAAAATCATCGAAGATGAAAAAAGGAAAACTGAAGCGGGTGTCGCCGAAGCGGATTTTATAGCCAAAGCGTGCAAGCTTGAACTTGAATCCAATACTTAGATTTAAATCGGACTCGCACTGTCAACATCGTCCACACCATAGCGACAGGCGCTAGTCGCGCCTGAATCATTTAGCCAGTACGCACAGCACACAGTACATGAACCGCACACCGGCAAGCCGGTGGCGTCCCGTATCGGCCTGCTGCGCTGGCGCGGACGGGTGTCGCTATCGCTCCATTCATGAGAACGTGCCAGGTACGCAAAGATTTTTTAAAAACGTCTACCAGAGAATTATGGGCAAACCGGCAGGTGGCAGCGCTGAAAACGGCTCAAGTCGCGTTTTATTGGCGCAAGAAAACCACCCAGGACAGAATCCTGGGTGGTTTGTGCCGATTTTTTTACACGGCGCTTATATCTCCATGAGAGACTTTCGCATTGTGCTGTCAAAGACAGCTGCCTAGCCAAGGCTTTTGTGCTACGCATTTCTTCCCGCATACGTGCGTGCGGTACAGTGCAGTTCAGGATCACTGGCCATGCTAGCCGAATCCGCACTAAGGAACAATTAATAAACCTGGAAAAAATCTCCAGGGCCAATTTCACGCAACCTGCCCGACAAATACCTCCTTTCTAAAAAACACCGGGAAGCTGCCCGGACAGATTGCGCCTTGCGCGAATGTTTCCGGGCCGCCAAGCCTTTTCTCATTCCACGTTACAAATTACATCGCCCCGACACGGCCAAGTGCCGGGACTTCATTTTCCCGCCAAGGAAAATGCGATTTTTTTGTTGCTTTCGTTTTCGTGATCCAACACAACTGCTTTTCGACCCCCTCTGTTAACCCCACTGCGATATTCTGCAATCACCACGGCTTTCGGCCATGTCACCTTCACCTTTCGGATCGGGCTACGCCCTTGCGGACTAGCGACTCACTTTCGTGAATGGTTCAACAGCCTTACACCCGCCTGTGCTAGCTGCGCATTTGCCAATGCGCCCAGGGTAGGGCTTCAACCTGTGAGACAAAACGATCTAACTATGGATTGCTGGTATCCAACTCAGTCACACCCGCGTTGTTGTCAACGCTCCCATTTCTGGTTTCAACGGTCCGAAGTTCCTTAAGCGACTCGTTTACATTGCTGCGTGTGATTCTTTCCATTGGTTCGCAGGCACTTAAGGCCCTAGATACCCGTACATCCTTCCTCTTCGCGGTTTCCCGCTTATCTTCCCGATTTACATTCCTCCGTGGATCCCGGCTGCTTGCGCAACCTGGTATCCGCGACACTCACCTCGACTAAAGGTGTTGCCGCATGTGATCGTTTCGATCACTTTCGATACGGACCTCGGGCGAGGCAAAAGCCAAACAGCACTAAATTTCCACATCCTTAGCTGCCCAACAGTGGTGGGAGTTACACCCACTTTCCGTTTCATCAGGGATTACGCATCGCTGCGATCCCCGCTTCCAGGTGTATACAACTACTTGGTTCTGTGACGAGATAGAACGGGAAGTTTAGCCAGGCAAAAGCTGCCTGGTGTTACCTTCCCGTCCCCCTCGATACACCCACTGTGCGACTTTCGCGGCGGTGGGCGTTAAGGGTCTTCCTGGCTGGCTGGCCAGGTATTGCAGCAAAACGAAAGGAGTTGGCGCTCCTCAAAATTGACTCGATCGAATTAATTTTGAGGAGCGCCAAACTTCCAACGCATGATGACGATAAAGCCTCGCAAAAAGATTTGCAATGCTTTTTCTAAAGGAACTTCTATTGTTAATCTTTAGAATTCCACGTATCAATTTATAACTTGCCGCCTGCCGCGCTAATGTCGCAAATTATTAAAATACGGGTACGTGGTTTAATTTATATCAAAGAGCCTGCTCGCCACCAAGGTGCCATGGGATCCAGTGAGGTTAGAGGTTAGTGGCTTGTTGTTCGTGGCACAGGGGATCAATTAGCAGTAATCAGTAAGTGGTAATCGGTAATCAGTAAGTAATTATACAGTTCGGAAATGCCTCGCTTAATCCAGTTGCCACGCCAAACAAGCAGGCCACGGTACGTCATGCGGCGGAGCTGCGCAGTCCTGCTGCCGGGCTTTTTCACGCTCACTCTCGCCATCGCTGGAACCGACGTTATTATTGGCGCGTGTTTTGCCAATACTCAGTGAACCAATGTCGGTTTGATGATCAAAGATTTTGATATAATTTGAAAAGGAGGAATAAGTGGCGGACTTCTTTAGCAAGCGATTTGGCAAAAATGTTTGGATCACTCACCATGCACGCCAGAGTATGCAAAAACGAGGAATCGACGACGCCACCCTTGAGCAGGTTATAGAGGAAGGCGAAATCAAGCACCGAAGCAATGAGGCTATGTGGGTATTCAAGCACATCGAGACAAGAACGGATAACTTGATATGCGCTGCTGTAGTTGAAAAGGCAGCAATAGTCATCAAGACC
>CAIQPV010000665.1 GCA_903873725.1 uncultured Nitrosomonadales bacterium | reverse complement strand
GAGCCGAGCCGTTCTTGCTCCCACCGTTGGGCCTTCAGCTTGTCATGGAACTCTGTTGCTTTTCGCTTTTCGGCAGTCCCAGTGCTGACCTGTAGAGCGCCAGATTCGCCACGGATTGGCGGAAGTTTGACCCAAAAATAGGGGGAGTCTTTCCTTCTGTAGAGCGACATTCAGTTTTCTCCTGAGTACCGGCTACAGACACACGCGAGAGCGATTGTGCCACCAGATACTCGATCAACAAAGATTCGACAAACACCCAGGCCCTGCCCACCCTGCAGCCCGGTATCACGCCACTACGGGCGCGAGCCATCAGGGTTTGCGGGTGGATGTGCAGCAGTTGGGCGGCTTCGACTGCGCCAAGTGTTCGGGAGCTCATGACGGCGCCCAGGTGGAATATGGCCCGCTATGCCAGCGCTCGGGGTAGTCACGGAGCAGAGTAAACCGTATGCCACCCGGAAAATGCTTGCATCGAAACATCGGCTCAAGGCACTCGCCTGAATCAGCCAGAACCAACAATGAACCCATGCGCCGCACTTCCCCCACCCCGTGAAGCCGCTTGACCCACTCTGGAAGGTTGTCCCAAAGGCGAATTTGTCGGCCCTGCGTGGCAAGGCCTCCGATACCATAGAGCCTCAAATTGGGCGGAAACACGGTCAACTCGCCCAACTTGGAAAGGTATTTCATGAGGTAGCCAACGCCAGACTTTGCCTTTTGCGTATTGGTCATGCCTCGCGACCAAAACGGTGCCGCTTCACGGCCAGATGGAGCAAAGGTTGGAAGGTCCCACTTTGGCATCCTGACGCCGTGCGGTAGCCACGCCAACAGGTGATAGTGCACCGCTCCCCGACTTTGAAGCTCTGCGACCCATGTATACCGGCAGCTGATCCCAATACGTTTGCAATGCCGCCTGAACGCAGCAGTCGCCGCGCTGATGTGGTCCGGTCGCCAGTCATTGATACCCACATAGGTCAGGGTCACGAACCAGCACACTGGAGGTCTAAATCCATGATCCACAACGGAATGATAGGTAGCGCTCCGGTAGACTGACCGCTTGAGCTTCTTGACCCGATTTAGGGCTATGCCTTCCTTGTGGAAGGTGACATCAAAGCGATCGCCTTCCCTCTGCGGAACAGGAAAAGGCTTGTTGCCGATCGGACTTGTTTTAGATGAGACAAGCCCCGCGGCTTCGCCGCCGGCCACCTGCCCGCTAGCGCATGGCAGCGCGGCCAGCTGCGAAGAAATGCTTAAGTTGGAATCCACGACGTCACACTTTCAAAAGTGGTGAACGCCGCTCTGACTGCACACGCCCACCAGGTTGGTGAAGGTGTAGGGCGCAGTCGCGGATTAAGGTGGGGCCCTGTTATGTCCTTCAGTGACTGCTGCTGAAAGGTGCCCGGGCTATCTTGGGCTAAAAATATAAGTGCCTACCAGTCAAATTTACATCGCGCAGCAAGCCGCCGTCAAGCAGAGTGTGCAACAGTGTGGCGTTTCGACCCACTCGTTCGCAGGTCGGCCCGATGCCGAATTACTGAACTGCGGCTTTGGGCTGATTGCGTGTGCTCGCGACAGTCCGTTGTCCGGATGTTCAGTTCAACCCCGTGCAGCAACCGGTCATGGCCTACAGCATCGTGCCCATTGAAGACAGTCAGATTATTGAATTGCCTTCTCGATAGAAGCCGTTGCATCAACCATTATTGGACTGGTGGGAGGATCGCCCCGTTGCGTGAGCACAGCGATGGTCATTTGTGTCAGCGTAGTCATGTTTATGCCTATCCCCTTGTTGTTAATCAGGCAGCCTTGTCAAGCAACCACCCTGTCAAGCCGCCCCGGATGGCCTGGGATGCCAATTGTTCAACACCCCAAAATACGAAATCTTGGTCGTCAGCTGCCGCAACTGCCTTTTGGAGATCCTTTTCCGGTGAATGCGTGACGAAGTAGAACCGTAAGTGCTCCATGAACCCCAGGCTTTCAGGCCGCTGATTTACCCAGAATATCTGGTATGCGCAAATTCCAGGGCAGCAGGGCTTCAATCGCTTCGACTGTTTTGGCGGCGGGCAAATCACGCAGCACGCGGCGCAG
>CAIQPV010000664.1 GCA_903873725.1 uncultured Nitrosomonadales bacterium | reverse complement strand
GTCATCGGTCTGGAAGTGCATGCACAGCTTTCGACCAACAGCAAAATCTTCTCCGGCGCTTCGACCACTTTTGGCGCGGAGGCGAACACCCAAGCTGATGCGGTGAGCATCGCGCTACCCGGCGTGCTGCCGGTGCTGAACAGGGGCGCGGTGGAACGCGCCATCAAGTTCGGGTTGGCTGTCGGCGCGCACATCGCGCCGCGCTCGGTATTTGCGCGCAAAAACTACTTCTACCCCGACCTGCCCAAGGGTTACCAGATCAGCCAGTTCGATTTGCCGGTGGTCGGTCAAGGCGCGCTGTCCATACAAGTCGAACCGCTATCCGGCCCTTCGACAGGCTCAGGACAGGCGGCTTATGAAAAAGTGGTGCGCATCACCCGCGCCCATCTGGAAGAAGACGCGGGCAAGTCGGTACACGGAGAGTCCCAAGGCGTAACAGGCATCGACCTGAATCGCGCAGGCACCCCGTTGCTGGAGATCGTATCCGAGCCGGATATGCGCTCTGCCGCCGAAGCGGTAGCGTATGCAAAAACCCTGCATACACTGGTGCGCTGGATAGGTATCTGCGACGGTAACATGCAGGAAGGCTCGTTCCGCTGCGACGTGAATGTGTCCGTGCGCCGTCCCGGGGAGGAGCTTGGCACGCGCCGCGAGATCAAGAACCTCAACTCGTTCAAGTTTATGCAACAAGCCATCGACTTTGAAGTGCAATGGCAGATCGAGACGCTGGAAAATGGTGGAAAAATTCAGCAGGCGACCATCTTGTTTGACCCCGACACAGGCGAGACCCATGCCATGCGCAGCAAAGAAGATGCACACGACTATCGCTATTTCCCCGACCCCGATTTGTTGCCGCTGGCGATTGATAATGACTGGATAGAACAAATACGCTCTACTCTGCCGGAGCTTCCCCACGCCAGGCAGGCACGCTATGTGAATGAGCTCGGTTTGTCGGTTTACGACGCCGGCGGGTTGACGGCTTCGCGCGAAATGGCAGATTTCTTTGAAGCCATCTTAAATGAAGTTCCCGGGCAAGCAAAGATGTGCGCAAACTGGCTTACCGGCGAAGTCAGCGCACAACTCAATCGTGATGGGTTGGAGATGGCTCTGTGCCCAATCACACCGCAGCAATTGGGTGACATGCTCAAGCGGATTGCTGATGGCACGATTTCCAATGCGGGTGCCAAAGAAGTGTTCCGCGCAATGTGGAGCGAAGGCGGTGATGCCGACGCCATCATCGAAGCAAAAGGATTAAGGCAGGTCTCCGACACAGGTATGATCGAAAAAATTGTCGACGAGATCATCGCCTCCAATCCGGCTCAGGTCGCCGAGTATCGTAGCGGCAAGGACAAGGTATTCGGATTTTTCGTCGGCCTCGCCATGAAGGCAAGCAAAGGCAAGGCAAATCCTGCTCAGTTGAACGAAATTCTGAAACGCAAACTCGCAGGTTAAGGGCAACCCCGGAACTTCAGGTTTCACAGCACAAACCTAGAACTGGCGCGGCTTACGCGGCGCCCGGGCAAAAAACCTGTCATACAGCCAGTTTGGCAATAGTTTAAGCGCTCGCCCGATCAAATCCATTTGCCACGGGATTACCGTGAATGCAATTTGTTGCTCGATGGCACGCGCCATCCTTGATGCCGCCACATCGGCATCGAGGATGAATGGCATCGGATAAGGATTTATTGCAGTCATCGGAGTCATGATGTAGCCGGGGCATATCGTGACAACCTTCACGCCGCTGCCATGCAACTCGACTCGCAAGGATTCCAAATAAGAAATCGCCGCAGCTTTGGAAGCCGAATAGGCTCCCGCCCCCGGCAGGCCGCGAAATCCCGCCACGCTGGCAATGCCAACAAGGGTGCCTTGCCGCCTGTCACGCATTGCCGCCAAAAATGGCTGGAAGGTTTTCACCATGCCCAGCACGTTGATGTCCATCACCTGCTGAAAGGCTGCGATGTCCTCGGCATGTTCGGTGAGCGTGCCGACACTCACTCCGGCATTGGCAATCACAATGTCCGGCAGGCCTGCTCGCGCGATGAAATCCCGCGCCGCTGCTTGCATGGCAACTGCGTCGCGCACATCCAGCGGGTAACAATAAACTTGTCGGGGAAATTTTTCTGCCAGGGTTTGCAGTAATCCGGCACGGCGGGCAATGGCTCCGACCACCGCACCGTGCTCAAGATAATATTGCGCCAGCGCCAAGCCCAAGCCACCTGATGCCCCGGTTATGACCAGCAACCCGGCATGCGTCTTTTGCATGCCAGGTTGAATCTCCATGCAAGACAGACGACGCATAACGGCATGTTACTTCTTGCCGGTGCGTTCCTTGCGCGCAATGTCTATTACGGCATTCAGAACTTGAACTGTCGCGGCGCTATGTCCGGGAACCATATATTTGCCGTCCACGATCAGAGTGGGGGTGCCGCGTATATCGTAAGCCTGTCCCATCTGTTTGGCCCGCATTACCTGACTTTGCATGGAAAATGAGTTATAGGCATCGCTGAATTTTTTCCGATCCACGCCATGCTTGGCGAGGAACTCGGTGGTACTGGCCTCGTCCACCAATTCAAGATTTTCCACGTTCCATGCGTTGAATAAGTCATCATGCAACTGCGCCCGCTTCCCCATTGATTCAAGTGCATAAAAAGTTCTCGCGCTCACCTCCCACGTCGGATTAAACACTGCGGGAATATAAGTGAACGTTACATCCTTGGGCATTTTCTTTTCCCATGCGCTGATATACGGATGCAGTTTGAAACAGTGGGAACAACCGTAGAAGAAAAATTCCAGCACCTCGATTTTATTGCCGCTCTGAGTGGGCTGAACCGATTTAAGAATCCGGTAGTCTTTACCTGCCTCCGGTTCGGCGAACGCCAGAGTGGCACATAACAGGGCCAGTACCACGAAAAGTTGCTTGATAAGCTTCACGTTTTCTCCTTAGTCTAAAAAATGGGGTTTATTGTGCACGCATTGGAGTGGCACTCACCCCATTTTGTTTCAGCATGGACAAGGTTTTGTTCATTTCGTCAGCGCTCCTGTATGGTCCAAGACGCACGCGATGCCACACCGCTTTGTCTGGAAGGGTCGCAGCCTGCACACTCGCTTCCATGCCCAGCATAGCCAGTTTGGCCTTTAACTTGTCCGCGTCGTCGGCATTGGCAAACGCCCCCGCTTGCAAGAAATAAGCCTCTTTCTCTTTTCCGACCGGCTTGTCTGGCGATTTCGTCACAGTCTGGGTTGGCGCTGCCATATCCGGTTTATCAGTAAGCACCTTGTAGAACTCAAAGCGCGGCTTGCCATCACCC
>CAIQPV010000663.1 GCA_903873725.1 uncultured Nitrosomonadales bacterium | reverse complement strand
GTGAAGTGCATCGCAGGGTAGAGGTCGGCGAGGTGTTCCCATGACTAATTTAGAAAATGCGATATGGGAAATTCGCGACATGATTGACTATGCAGCCTCAGTGATGCAAGCGGGGGAATCCGCACAGAGAGCTTTAAATCGTGGTGCCAGTCCCGAAGCTGCGGATCTGCTCATATCAGTTCAAGATGCTGCCAAGTGGATGGAAGTTAAGCGTGTATGGGCACTGCGACAATTGGGGAAAGCATGACAGAACTAACTCTATTCGTAAGCACATTCATTCTGGTCTTCGCGCTCGGCGCGCAATCGCTCAACGTCAACAACGGCCACTACGTTGCCGCAGCGCTCACCAGCTTCGTGATCGGCAGCGGCCAGATGATTTTGTACAAGCTGGCACCCGATGCAAGCTGGAGCGAGATTGCTGCCTATTTGATGGGTGGCCCGTTCGGAATCACCGCATCGATGTGGGCGCATCCACACCTGGTGCGCATCATCAAGAAAGAAAAAATCATTGTCCGTAATGGACAGTATCCACCCAAAGCTGCTCCATCACAACCAAAGGAAAAACCATGAACGCAATTACAGAAAACGCACTTCCCTCAATCGGAGCTCCGATGCCAGGCGGATTCTTCGCAGGCGCGATCCAGATCAACGGCCAGCGCTTCGCCGTCATTCAGGCATGTAAAAAGCTAGGTGACATGATCGGCGTCTGGCATGAAGATGAACCCGATGTGCCTGGCGCAAAATCATACAACGATGGACTTGCCAATACACAGGCCATGGCCGAAGCCGGTAGCGAACTCGCCAAGCAAGTACTCGGTCTCTCAATCGATGGCCTGACCGACTTCTATATTCCGTCCCAGGATGAACTGGAGCTTTGCTATCGGGCATTCAAACCTAACAATAAGCGGAACTGGTGCTATGCGCGCTCCGGCATCAATCTGAGCGCGATCCCACCAACTTACCCATATACGCCCGACTTCCCGATCCAGACCACCGTGAATGCATGCAAATCGGGTGGCGACGAGGCTTTCAAAGAGGAAACTTACTGGACTAGCACGCAGCACGCGGGCAGTTCAGACAACGCCTGGTATCAGAATTTCTTCAACGGTGGCCAGGACTATGGCTACGAGAGCGCTGAGCTCCGAGTGCGAGCCGTCCGCAGACAGCCAATTTAACCATTCATCAATTCAGCCCTTAGGAGACATCGATGTCCGCAACCACAACGCTTGAACTTGACGGTGCAAAATTCACCGTCGAGACGTCTGTACTATTTCACGCCTGGTTCGAGAAACACCTTGGAAAACCGGTCGCATCCGCTATCGCGCGACCCAATCCACGGCCCGGAGAACGCTATCTTGGCTCGATCATTGAACCCACCGGGCGGCTTCGCCACATCTTCCTGCTGCCCGGCGATCAGAAAAATAATTGGGCGGATGGATTGGAATGGGCCAACAGCCTCGGCGGTGACCTGCCCGATCGTGTCGAGCAAGCCATGCTGTATGCCTATATGCCGGACGAATTCAAGAAAGAGGCGTACTGGAGCAATACGCAGCACGCGGGCGTTTCGAGCCTCGCCTGGTATCAGGATTTCGGCGACGGTTTCCAGGGCAGTGACGGCAAGAGCGCTGAGCTCCGAGTGCGAGCCGTCCGCAGACAGCCAATTTAACCATTCATCAATTCAGCCCTTAGGAGACATCGATGTCCGCAACCACAACGCTTGAACTT
>CAIQPV010000662.1 GCA_903873725.1 uncultured Nitrosomonadales bacterium | reverse complement strand
TCCTGATCGTCGCGCAACGCGGTAACCGACACGATGGCCGGGAAGCGGCTGCCGTCCTTGCGGATATAGGTCAGCTCGTAAATATCTTCGATACCGCGCGAGGCTTTGAATACCAGCGCCTCGAAACCCGGCGTGATCGGGGTGCCCAGTTCGATGCTTAAGGCTTCGGCCCGTGCGATTACTTCCTGCGGGTCGGAAATATCGGCCGGGGTGATCTTGTTCATCACGTCGGCGGCCGTGTAGCCCAACATACGTTCTGCACCGACGTTAAAAATCTGGATCACGCCCTTGGCGTCGGTGGCGATACTGGAGAAATTGGCGCTGTTGAAAATCGCGCTTTGCAAACCTCCCGCTTTAATCAGTGTTTCTTCCGCCTGCTTGCGTGCGGTGATATCACGTAAAATCCCGGTAAGGTGACGCTGACCACCCAGCCACATCTGGCTTATTGCCATTTCCATCGGGAAAATACTGCCATCCTTGCGCTGCCCGGCAACCTCGCGTCCGATGCCAATGGCGAGTTCCCCATCGTTGGCACTGTAATACATCAGTGAGTCATTGCCATTAAGCTGGTCTTGAACAAGCTCCGGTATCAGCAAGCTGAAGTTTTGTCCGATAAGTTCCGCAGTGGTATAGCCAAACATATGTTCGGCGGCGGGATTAACAGTTTCGATGATGCCATCGCGGGCATGGAGAGTGATGATGCCGTCAACCACGGCATTGAGAATTGTCTGAATCAGTGCTGCATTGTCATGCAAGGTCTGCTGCGCCGCATATTCCTCGGTGACATCGCGGAACACCAGCACGGCGCCGATCACCTGACCTTCGCGGTTGCGAATCGGCGCGCAACTGTCGGCGATATCGCATTCGCTGCCATCGAGTGCAATCAGTACAGTGTGGTTGTCAAGCCCCTGGATCGTGCCTTGGGACAAGGTTGTCATTACCGGGATGGCGGCGGGCAGCCGGGATTCTTTGTTGACAATGTTAAAAACCTCTTCCACCGGGTGGCCGACTGCCGATAGCTTGGTCCAACCGGTGAATAGCTCGGCAAGGGGATTCAGAAACGTCACACGCCCAGCAGCATCGGTGGCTACCACTGCATCACCGATGGAGTTGAGGGTAACTGCGAACTTTTCCTCGCTGATCTGCAGGGTCGCGTTGGTCTGCTGCAGTTGTTTATTCGTCTCCTCCTGAATTCTGAGCAAGTGCTGTGTTTCGAGATAAACCAGATTCTTGAGCCGCTGCTGTGTTTCCCGATAGATCAAATAGGCGAAGGCAAGTGCAAACAGTAGTGCGAACATGCTGGCGATAACGATGACGGTAAACATGCGGCGCATGTTCGATTCGAATTTTCCGTTGTCCAGATTCCGTTCGTCTTCCTCAACCTGAACGAAGCCTTCCATCTCGGTACGAATCGAATCCATCAACTGCTTGCCCTGACCGTTGCGTACAACCGCCAGCGCGGCAGCTACGTTATTGTTGCGGCGCAACTCAATGGTATGAGAGAGTTCTGCCATTTTTGCATCTATCAACGGAGCAATTGCATCCAGATGTTTTTGCGCAGCACTGATCAAGGTTATTCTGCGCAATGCCTCCATTCGTGCACTGAGGCCATCGCGTACCGCCAAATACGGTTCCAGAAACGCCTGGTCACCGGTCAATATATAGCCGCGCTGACTGGTCTCGGCATCTTTCAATGCGGACAGCAAGTCGTCCGCGCTATTCAATATGACGCGGGTATGGGTCCGCGCCTCGGAAGCTTCGGCTATCTGACGGAAAGACCAGAACACCACTATCACCCCCAGCGCAACCAGCAGGAACGCTACGGCAAGAGAAGCAATAATTTTATGCACGGCGCTCAAGGGAGATTTATCCTGTGACGTGCCGGCAGGGAGAGTGAAAATAGCGGGATCAGGGATTTCTATTAACATGGCTTACTTTCTTGAAAACGTAAAATGCTCTTGGAGCAGGCCGGACAAACGAAGGTGCGGACAGCATCTTTTCGCCCAAACATTACGTCCCGAACAGCCTGCTGTTGCCGGCACACGCGGGGTAGTCAAGTCGGGACTGCGGATGAATAGATGAGCCGCCATGCTTCATCATGGATATTAAGCCAGCCGCGCTCTGTACGTTGTCGCACATAGAGCGGAAATTAATTCCGGAAGTCAGGCTGGAGCGGGAGGATGTTTTTCGCAGGGGGACGCGGAATGTGCCGGGAAGATTTGCTGCCGTTCTTCCGTACCGCCTAAAAGCACATTACGCTGTGCCCTATTTGGATGGTGCCTTCAAGACGAACCTGAAGGTTTCGAATTATGAAGTCCGGATGTCAATACCTGCGGTGTTTTGCAACTGCTGACGGCCGTCAGTATTCCCTGCAAAATAGCGGTGGGGGTGGGCGGGCAACCGGGAACGATGACATCTACCGGAATCACGTTGGCGATCTTACCGCAGCTCGCATAACTTTCGCCGAAAATCCCGCCGTCGCAGCCGCAGTCGCCGAGGGCGACTACCAGCTTGGGGTCGGGCGTGGCGTCGTAAGTTCGTTTGAGAGCAATCTCCATATGCCGCGACACCGGGCCGGTGACCAGCAGCATATCCGCATGGCGCGGGCTGGCAACAAAGTGTATGCCCAGCCGTTCGATATTATAGTAGGCATTGTTGAGGCAGTGGATTTCCAGCTCGCAACCGTTGCAGGAGCCAGCGTCAACGTGACGGATTGCCAATGCGCGACCGACATGGTGCAGAATTTGCGCGCTGATCTGTTGTACTTCATTGCGCAACGCATCTTCCGGTTGCGGCGGCGCTTCGGTTTTGATGCCGGTGCGGAGGATTTGTCTGATGATTTGGTACATGGCTATAAATCCACTCCGCAGTAACTCAAATTGAACGATTTGTTTATAAGAGGAAAGTCCGGCACGATGTTGCCCATGATCGCGTGTTCCAGTACCGGCCAGTTTTGCCATGAAGGGTCATGCGGATGCAAGCGGTTTATACGATTGTCCTTGCCGGCATGCAAGGCAACCAGGATTTCCCCGCGCCAGCCTTCCACCCAGCCGATTCCCATGTTCCCTTCTATTGCTTCGCCAACAGGGGACAATAATTCGCCTGCGGGGAGTTGTTTCAGAATCTGGCGGATGAGGCGGATGGATTCGGCGATTTCCTCGAAACGCATGGTGACGCGGGCTGCCACATCGCCGTTGCGGTGCGTGACCATATACACATCGAGCTGATCGTAGGGAACGCAGGGAAATTGTGCGCGGGCATCCCAGGCCTGCCCGCTGGCGCGCCCGGCCAGGCCGGTCAGCCCGAGTTTTGCGGCGAGGTCGGACGCCACGTGTCCGGTGGTAAGAAAGCGATCCTGCATGCCGGCGTGTTCGTCGTAGATACCCTTCAGGATGGCGGTTTCGTGTTCGATGTGGCGCAGCGTTTCGGCGATGCGCAACAATCCCGCATTGTCGAGGTTGCATGCCACCCCGCCCGGAATGATAATATCCATCAGGTAGCGATGGCCGAACAGTTCCCCGTTCATGCGTAGCAAATCTTCCTTGAGTATCCAGAATTGCGCAAAGCCGAATGCCAGCGCTGCGTCATTGCCGAGATAACCGAGGTCGCCGAGATGATTGAGCATGCGTTCCAGTTCGAGGAATAGTGCGCGCAACCATAGTGCGCGCGGCGGAGGCGTGGTGCAGGTTATACTTTCCACTGCCTGTGCGTAAGCCCATGCATAACCCACCGTAGTGTCCCCGGAAATGCGCCCGGCTAATTTCGCACCCTGTTGCAGCGTCATGTCCTCGAAGCGTTTTTCGATGCCTTTGTGCTTGTAACCCAAGCGCTCTTCCAGCTTTAGCACGCGTTCGCCGACGACCGAGAAGCGGAAATGGCCTGGCTCTATGGTGCCTGCATGAACGGGGCCGACAGCGATTTCATGCACGCCGTGGCCGGTCACTGCGACGAAAGGATAATTGTCTTCCCCAATCGGGAAATGAGTTGCAATGTCGAACGATTTGCGCAGCGGATGCACATTTCCCGGCCATGCCGCATGGCGCAACCACTTGCGGTGATTGCCGCTCCCCGATGGATACAGGCCAAGCATATCGGCTACTGCGCGCTGCATGCGGTCGGCGGCGGGGAAAATGTCGCTGAGATCCGGGAAATGGGGCTTTTCGTGATCCACCGGCAGGGTGAGCACCAGCATTCCCGGCGCGCTCACCAGCCCGACATGCAATGCGTAATGTCCGTCCCGCCCGGTTTCGTCGCTGCCCCACAGTGCCACCAACTTTCCGCCGCTTTGCAATATTTGTTCGCACAGCTCGCGCAGGTCTTTCTCATTCACTATGCCATGCCATACCGGCATCGCGCCGGGAAGTTTGGGGAAGAGGGATGTGCAGTCGTCCAGTCTCATCATGTCATCCTATCAACGCTGTGGCCTGTCGATACCACGCAGCAAGGTAAGGTGGAATATAGAGCCCCAGCATTAAAACCAATAGCAGATGCAGAAACACAGGGATCAGCGCGGGCGGGTGCGGCAAGCGCTCACCGGTGGTTTCGCCGAACACCATCAATTGTACGCGCCCAAAGATTGCGGCGAACGCGACGCCCAATGCGGTGAGCAGGAAGGGCATGGTCCACGGGTAGGAGTGCATGGCAGTGGTGAGGATCATGAATTCGCTGGTGAACACGCCAAACGGCGGCATACCGAGGATCGCCAGCGTTCCCAGCGCCAGCCCCCAGCCTATGGTGGGACTGGTTTTAATCAACCCCCGGATGCCGTCCATCAGTTGCGTGCCGGAGTTCTGTGCGGCATGGCCGACCGTAAAGAAAATAGCCGATTTGGTCAGGCTGTGCACAGTCATGTGGAGAAGTCCGGCAAAAGTCGCCACAGGTCCTCCCATACCGAAGGCGAAGGTCATCAGCCCCATGTGTTCGATGGAAGAATAGGCGAACATGCGCTTCACGTCTTTTTGCCGTGACAGAAAGAATGCTGCCATCACCACGCTGAGCAGGCCGAAACCCATCATGAAATTGCCCGCGAAGTGAGAGCCGAGCGCGCCATCCACCAGCACCTTGGAACGCACCACGGCGTACAGCGCGACATTCAGCAGCAGTCCGGAGAGTACTGCCGACACCGGCGTCGGCCCTTCGGCGTGAGCGTCGGGCAGCCAGTTGTGCAACGGCGCCAAACCGACTTTGGTGCCATAGCCGACCAGCAGGAACACGAAAGCCAACGACAGCACGGTCGGTTCGAGTTGCATCTTCACCGCGTTCAGGTGCGTCCACAGCAGCGCCGTGCCGCCGGCGCCGAGAATTTTTTCTGCCGCGAAATACAGCAGGATGGTGCCGAACAGCGCCTGCGCCAGGCCGACGCCGCAGAGGATGAAATATTTCCATGCCGCTTCAATGCTGGCGGGAGTGCGGTACAGCGACACCAGCAGCACAGTGGTGAGTGTAGCCGCTTCCATCGCCACCCACAGGATACCCATGTTGTTGGTGAGCAGCGCCAGCAGCATGGTGAAGCTGAACAATTGGTACATGCTGTAGTACAGGCGCAGCATGTTGATGCTCAACTTGCCGTGGTGTTGTTCGATGCGCATGTAAGGGCGGGAAAACAGCGAGGTGGTGAAACCGGCGAAAGCGGTCAGTGCAACCAGAAAAACATTGAAGGCATCAACGAAAAACTGCTCATCCCATGCGGTGAAAGCGCCGCTGGAGATCACCCTCACGGTGAGTACAACTGCTGCGAGAAAAGTACCGAAGCTCATCGCCGAGTTGAGTTCAGGCGCATGACGCCCCGTGCCAAACGTTGCCAACACGATGCCGCCCAGCAGCGGAATGCCCAATACCCAGAAAATTTCCACGTCAGTCTTCTTTCAGTTTTTCCATATGCTTCAAATCCAGACTGTCGAACGCCACGCGTATCTGGAAGAAGAAAATACCGAGGATAAACATGCCAACCAGCACGTCGAGCGCGATGCCCAGTTCCACTACCATCGGCATCCCGTAAGTAGCGGAGGTGGCGGCAAAGAACAGTCCGTTTTCCATGGCGAGGAAGCCCACCACTTGCGGCACTGCCTTGCTGCGCGTAATCATCATCAGAAAGGACAGCAGCACGCTGGCCATCGCGATACCCAGTGTGCTTTTGGTAATGGTGCCTGCCATCTGCGATATCGGCGCGGCCAGGTTGAACGCGAACACCACCAATGCCAGACCGATCAGCATGATGGTGGGGATATTGAACATGGTTTCCACATCCCATTTGATGTTCAGCTTGCGGATCAACCGGTGCAATATCCAGGGTAGCAGCAGTACCTTCAGTACCAGCGTCAGGGCCGCCGAATAATACAGGTGGTACTGGTTGGAGGAGTAAGCGACCACTGCCGTGCTTATGCTGAGTACCAGACCTTGCCAGGCGAACAGGTTAATCAACGACAGGATGCGGCGCTGCGACAGCATGGCGAAGGCGATCAGCAGCAGCAATGCCGCACACATGTTGATCAGTTGGGCGGTGAACGGGATGTTCAAGTGTTCATCTCCAGCAGGAAATGCGTCAGCAGACCAAGCACGGCCAGCAGGAAAGCGGTACCCATGAATTCCGGAACGCGGAAAATACGCATCTTGGCGGACACTGTCTCCAGCACCGCCAGTCCTGCACCTCCGATCAGCAGTTTGATGAAAACCAGCAGCAAGGCCCACGGCAACGCTTTCCAATCGCCGCTTTCGGCGATACCCCAAGGTACAAACAAGGCGATACCGATGGTCATGTAGGCGAGCAGCTTCAACGCACTGGCCCATTCCACCAGCGCCAGATGGCGCGCGGAATATTCCAGGATCATCGCTTCGTGGATCATGGTAAGTTCGAGGTGGGTAGCGGGATTGTCCACCGGCACGCGCGCGTTTTCGGCGAGCAGCACCATGATGAAAGCGACGGCGGCAAAGGTCATGCTTGGGTACAGCACGAATTGCTTGTGGGCCAGTGTTTCCACGATAGTGATAAGCGAGGTGGATTGGCTGATGGTGGCGGCAGTGAACAGTACCATCAGCAGTGCAGGTTCGGCGAGGAAGCCGACCAGCATTTCGCGGCGCGCGCCCAGTGAGCCGAAAGCGGTGCCTATGTCCATCGCGGCCAGCGAGATGAACACCCGCGCCAAGGCAAAAATTCCGACCAGCGCAATCACGTCGACGGCGGGGGAAAGCGGCAGGTCGGTAGCCAATACCGGCACCAGCGCCGCCGCCAGCCACATGCAGGCGAACAAGATATAAGGCGTGACGCGGAATAGCGGTGAGGCGTTATGGGCCAGCACGGCATCCTTGTAGAATAATTTGATAAGGTTGCGGAAAGGTTGCAGCACGCCCGCGCCGCTGCGGTTTTGCAACAGGGAGCGGCACTGGTTGATCCAGCCGAGCAGCAGCGGCGCGGCCAGCAGCAGCAGCACGTTTTGCACCAACTGAAATAATAGAGCTGTATAGGTCATTGGATAAACGCCAGCAAGGCCAACAGGGTAACGAAGCTATACAGCAGATAAATATGGATGCGTCCGTGCTGTAATTTGCCGACCTGATTGCCGACCATCTCGTTCAGTTGCTTGATCGGTACATAGAACAGGTTCCACAAACGGTCGTGGGTCTCGGCGTGGTAGCGCGGGTGAAGGTCGAACGGAGTGGGAACATCCCTGATTACGCCCATAAACCATTCAAAAATTTGCCGGATGGGTTGGCCAAAACCTTCAGCGGTATCCTGCATGCGCGCAGTTTGCGCGGGGTAGCCGCAATCCCATGCCGGACCGCGACGCAGGCGGCCATGATAATACTTCTTTACAGCCAGTACAGTGAACAGTCCCCCCGCAACCATGATGACCAGCAGGATCAGCGGCCCGTAACTGGCTCGTTCAGCCTGGATCGGGGTGAGCAGCAACCAGCCGGTTTTCGCCGCGCTTGCTCCGAGCGAGTGGTGCACCAGCATTTCGGTCACAAAGTCGATATGGAGGATGACAATAGTGGGAAATACCCCGAGTGCCAGACAAACGACGACCATGAACAACATGCCGATACGCTCCCAGATGCCCGCATCATGTATTCCTTCATCATGCACGTTCGACAGTTTTTCATCGCGCGGCTGGCCGAGGAAAATCACACCATAAAATTTTACCATCACATATCCGGCCAACGCTCCGGCCAGCACCAATGCCGCTGCCGCAATCGGTACCAGCATGTTGAGATAGGGTTGCGGGAGGCCGGGTGACAGCAAAAAAGCTTGCAGTAATAGCCATTCGGAAACGAAACCGTTCAGCGGAGGCAGGCCGGCAATAGCCAGCGTGCCGACCAGCATCAGCAAAGCCAGTTTGGGCATTTTGTGGATCAAGCCCCCAAGCTTGCCGAGCTGGCGTTCACCGGTGGCGTGCAACACCGAGCCGGTGCCGAGGAACAGCAGGCTTTTCATGAAGGCGTGATTAAGCGCGTGATACAGCGTCGCAGTGAGGGCCAATGCCGCCAGCGCATCCTTATGGAAGGAGTGGAAAATCAGCGTAAGGCCAATGCCAACCAGAATAATGCCGATGTTCTCGATGGAGGAATAAGCGAGCAGCCGTTTCATGTCCACTTGCACGGCGGCGAAAATTACACCGAACAGTGCCGTAATCAAACCGAGAGCCAACGCCAGAACACCCCACCACCACAATTGGGTATCCAGCAAGTCCATGGTGACGCGCAAGATGCCGTAGATGGCAGTCTTCAACATGATGCCGCTCATCATGGCCGAAACCGGGGAAGGGGCTGCCGGATGTGCCTCGGGTAGCCATGCGTGCATCGGCAGGATACCCGCCTTGGCGCCGAAACCGAATAGCGCCAGCAGGAAGGTAGCGCTTGCCCAGAAATTAGACAAATGGGTATGGCGCATGGTGCCAAAAGTGTAATCCCCATGTCCGCCCTGCATTACACCGAAACTCATCAGGATGGCGATGGCGCCGACATGCGCGATAAGCAGATATAGAAACCCGGCGCGGCGTACCTCCGGCTGGTCGTGGTCGGTGGTGACCAGAAAATAGGAAGACAACGCCATGCTTTCCCACGCCACCATGAACATGTAAGCATCGTCCGCCAGAAACACAAGCGCCATGGCGGCCAAAAATACGTGGTATTCGAGGCAGAGCAGCGCCAGTGTGCCGCGCTCCATGCTGCGGAAATAGCCTACAGAAAACAGAGAAATGCCGATGCTGGCCCCGCCGAGCAGAAGCAGGAAAAAGGAAGAGAGCGCATCCATGCGCAGGTGAAAGGGCAAGTCAGGCAGGCCCAATGGCAGGATGGCGACGCTGGTTTCGGTCAATCCGCCCAGCCCGGCTAACGTCAGCGCAAGCGAGCCGATCGCTCCGGCGGGGAAAATATATTGTGTGATGACACGGGTATTTTGCAGAAACAGACCGCCGATACCGAGCACCAGCCACGCTGCCACCACGCCCAAGGTAACATCAATGGGCAACAACCCAAATTGATCAAACACTGCTTATTCAACCTCCCGAGGAAACTGCCGACCAAGCTCCCAAACAACCGGCACCAAGCCGCCAGCCATGATGGAGGCGGATTATAGTCCTGTTGCGGCGGGGATGAGTACCCCCATAAATGATTATTAAGCCCCCCCGGAATGGTTATTTGGAAGGCATGCCTATCTAAGTTGGTGTATGCAGTCCAGTGCTGCAAGTTTGTAACACTCTGCCAGAGTCGGATAGTTGAAGACGTTTGTGACCAAGTCCCGAACGGTGCCATGCAGGTTCATTACCAGTTGCCCGATATGTATCAGCTCGCTGGCTTGTTCGCCCACGATATGCACACCCAGCAATTTTTCATTGCGTGCATCGACTATTAATTTGAGCAACCCATGGGCGTCGCCGATGATCTGTCCGCGGGCGCTATCCTTGAAATAGGCGCGTCCGAGCAAATAGGGGAGATTGTCTTGCTGCACTTCCTTTTCGGTTCTTCCGACGTAGGAAATTTCCGGAATGGTATAAACCGCCATCGGAAAGTTTTCTGCCGTGACATGCATCTCGCCGCCGAAGGCATGTAACACGGCAACACGCCCCTGTTCCATCCCGGTCGAGGCGAGCGCAGGTCGTCCAATCAAGTCACCCACCGCGAAAATGTGCGGCACGCTGGTTTGAAAATGTTGATTGGCTTCGATCCAGCCGTCTTTGGCAATAATGCCGGCGCGCGAAAGTTGCAGCCCTTCGCTGTTGGGCTCTCTGCCCTGGGCGTAGAGCACTGCGTCGGTCCGTATTTGTTTGCCGCTTTCCAGCAAGGTGAGCGTGCAATTTTCTTCGCGGCGAATTTCAGCGACGCGTTCCCGCATGTGAAAAGTGACACCCATGCCGAGAAAACTGTCGGCCAGTACGCCCACTACATCTTCACTTAAATAGGTCAGCAATTGTGCATGGCTATCCACCACGCAGACTTGCACACCCAGCGCTGCAAAAATCGAAACGAATTCACAGGCGATCACGCCGCCGCCCACGACCAGCAGGCTGTCCGGCAGGTGGCGAAGGTTCAGGATGGAGGTCGAATCCAGCACGGTTTTTTTATCGAATGGAATATTGGATGGGCGACGCGGCCTGGAGCCGGTGGCAAGCACGATGACATCGGCGGAAATCATGCGCGTGTTACCGACGGTGTCGGTAACCTGCATGGTATGGGCATCAACAAACGATGCCTCGCCCGGAATCAAGGCGACCCCGGATCGCAACAATCGCTGCAGAATGACCGATTCCTGTTGCGCGATCACCACCTCCTTGCGCCGCACCGCGTCAGCCAATAAGCCATGACGAGTGCGTCCATCCGGCACGAGTGCCTGACGCATACCGCCATAGCCGGAGCGTGATACCAGATAAGCGACTTCGCGCATCGCCTTGCTGGGAATGGTGCCGGTTTGCAATCCCGCACCGCCGATTTTCGGCTTGCGTTCGATGATCGCGGCACGTTTCCCCATACGCGCTGCTTGCCATGCCGCATGCTGTCCGGCAGGGCCGGAACCGATGATGAGTACGTCGTAGTCCATGTGAGATATGTTGAACAGAGAGGTTATTTGATGCGCATGCCGGGCTGAGCGCCGTCATCCGGCGACAGGATAAACAGCCCCGGCGACTCTCCGGAAGCCGCGAGCACCATGCCTTCAGACAAACCGAATTTCATCTTGCGCGGGGCCAGGTTGGCAACCATCACCGTCATCCGGCCCTTTAATTTTTCGGGATCGTAAACCGACTTGATACCCGCGAAAACGGTGCGCGGCTTTTCCTCGCCGATGTCCAAAGTCAGCTTGAGCAACTTTTCCGCGCCTTCCACGTGCTCGGCATTGACGATCCTCGCAACGCGCAGATCAACCTTGCCGAAGTCGTCAATGCTGATGGTTTCGGCTATCGGAGCGATAGCGCGCTGCTGCGCTTCTGCGTGGCGTACTGGAGAATGAGAGTCAACGGTAGACGCCATGGTTTGTTTGTTCGCTTCTATCATGGCGTCAATTTGCTTCTGGTCAACACGGGTCATCAGATGCCGGTAAGCATTGACGCATGTTGGCAGCACGGAGAGATCGTCCCACTTGAAGTCGCGTTTCATGTCAAACAGCTCGGTTGCAATTCGAGAAGTGAGTGCCGGCATTACCGGGCGCAGCAGAATCGAGAGTACATAGAAGCCGTGCAGCGCACGCGAGCAGATGTTGTGCAGTGCTTCCCGTTGTGTTTCATCCCTGGCCAGTGTCCACGGTGCGGCGATGGCTATTTCACCGTTGGTGCGGTCGGCGATTGCCATAATGTCGCGCAAAGCTCGGCCATAATCCCGGGACTCAAAGGATGCGGATACGGTATGACCGCTGGCTATGGCACCGTCGAGAAGCGAACCGGCATCCGTGAATGCAAGCTTTCCATCAAAGTACTTACTGATAAATCCCGCGCAACGACTGGCAATGTTAATGTATTTGCCGACCAGATCGCTATTCACCTTGGCGACAAAATCCTCAAAATTAAGGTCAATGTCCTCCATCGTCCCGTTGAGCTTGGCAGCATAGTAGTAACGCAGGTGTTCCGGGTTGAGGCCGTGCTTCAGATAACTGTCAGCAGTGATGAAAGTGCCTCGCGATTTACTCATCTTTTCACCGTTGACAGTGAGAAACCCGTGCGCAAACACACTGGTAGGCGTTCGGTATCCCGCATGTTGCAGTTCCGCAGGCCAGAAAAGCGCGTGAAAGTATAAAATATCCTTGCCAATAAAATGGTACAGCTCAGTCTTGGAATCAGGTTTCCAGTATTCGTCGAAGTCCATGCCCTTATCAGCGCACAGTTTCTTGAAACTGCCCATGTAGCCGATCGGTGCGTCAAGCCAGACGTAGTAAAACTTGCCGGGCGCGTCAGGAATCTCAAAACCGAAATATGGCGCATCGCGGGAAATGTCCCAATCAGACAAACCCGACTCCAGCCATTCGTTGAGCTTGTTGGCAGCCTCGTTCTGGACATGCGGCGGTGTAATCCATGACTTCAAAAAATCGCGGCAGCGCGCATCAGACAGCTTGAAGAAATAATGGTCGGAGGACTTGTGTACCGGTTCCGCACCCGACACGGCGGAATATGGATGAATAAGTTCAGTGGGCGTGTAGGTGGTACCGCAGGATTCGCAGTTATCGCCGTATTGATCTTTGGCATGGCATTTGGGGCACTCCCCCTTGATGAAACGATCCGGCAAAAACATTTCCTTGACCGGATCGTAGAACTGTTCCACGGCGCGCACCTCGATCAAGCCCCGTTGCTTGAGCTTGAAATAAATGTCATCCGCATAGTGGCGTGTCTCCTTTGAGTTGGTCGAGTAGTAGTTGTCAAACTCGACATGAAAACCGTCAAAGTCCGCTTTGTGCTCATGCCACACGCGGTCTATCAATTGCTCGGGCGTGATCCCCTCTTTTTCGGCGCGCAGCATGATGGGGGTGCCGTGGGTATCGTCGGCGCAGACGTAGTGGCAAGTGTTCCCCCGCATTTTCTGGAAGCGCACCCAAATGTCAGTCTGTATGTATTCCACCAGATGGCCTAAGTGGATGCTGCCGTTGGCATAGGGCAGGGCGGAGGTGACGAGAATTTTGCGGGTCATGGTGCGGAATTCCTTAATTAAGTTGTAATTGTAGCAAACACCACGCATGAACGCGGAATTGGGTAAAATGCGCATCCCCTGAGGACGAAATTTTCAAGTATATGAGGTAACCATGGCTATTACTGAAACTGATGTGCAATCCGCGCTGAAACAACTGACCGACCCGAACACGAAAAAAGATTTCGTCAGCGGAAAATCGGTGAAGAACATTAAAATCAGCGGCAACGATGTGTCGCTCGACATCATGCTCGGCTACCCCGCGAAAAGCGTGTGGGACGAAATTAAGACGCTAGTGGAGAACCATCTGCGTAACAGCTTGCCAAGCGCGGACAAGATATCCGCGAACGTGAGCAGCAAGGTGGTACCCCATGCGGTACAACGGGGGGTGAAACTGGTGAACGGGGTGAAGAACATTATTGCGGTAGCCAGCGGCAAAGGCGGGGTGGGCAAATCCACCACGGCGGTCAATCTGGCACTGGCGCTGGCTGCAGAGGGTGCGAAAGTCGGGATGCTGGATGCGGACATCTATGGTCCCTCGCAGCCCACCATGCTGGGTATCTCCGGACACCCGGTGTCGAAAGACGGCGAATCCATGGAGCCGATGGAGGGGCACGGCTTGCAAGCAATGTCCATAGGTTTCATGATCGAAGGTGACGACGCGCCCATGATCTGGCGCGGACCGATGGTTACACAGGCGCTGGATCAATTGTTGCGCCAGACAAACTGGGAGGGGCTCGATTACCTGGTGGTGGATCTTCCGCCGGGCACCGGTGACATCCAATTGACGCTGGCGCAGAAAGTGCCGGTGACCGGCGCGGTGATAGTCACCACACCGCAGGATATTGCACTAATGGATGCCCGCAAGGGGCTCAAGATGTTTGAAAAGGTCGATATCAAGATCATCGGCATTGTGGAGAACATGAGTACTCACATCTGTTCCAAGTGCGGGCATGAAGAGCATATTTTCGGTGCGGGCGGTGGCGAGAAAATGTGTGCGGATTATGGCGTGGAGTTTCTTGGCGGATTGCCGCTGGATATCAACATCCGGGAACAAGCCGATTCCGGCACACCCACCGTTGTGGCGGATCCGAATGGAGCGATTGCCAAGGTCTACAAGCAAATCGCACGGCGCGTGGCGGTCAAGATTGGTGAAATGGCACAGGATCATAGCGCGGTGTTTCCGAAGATTGTGGTTCAGAATACATAAGAGGCGTCCATGAGCATCAAGTCAGATAAATGGATACGCCGCATGGCGGAGCAGCACGGCATGATTTCCCCGTTCGAGCCGGGCCAGGTTAAGGAAGTAGATGGCAAACGTATCGTGTCTTATGGCACGTCGAGCTACGGCTACGACATACGCTGCTCGGAAGAATTCAAGTTGTTCACCAACATAAACAGTACCATCGTCGATCCGAAAAACTTCGACCCGAATTCTTTCGTCGAGGTGCACGGCGACTACTGCATCATCCCGCCCAACTCCTTCGCGCTGGCACGTACCGTGGAATATTTCCGCATCCCGCGTAATGTGTTGACCATATGCCTGGGCAAGAGCACTTACGCGCGCTGCGGTATTATCGTCAACGTCACTCCTTTTGAACCGGAGTGGGAAGGGTACGTGACGCTGGAATTTTCCAACACCACGCCGCTACCCGCGAAGATTTACGCCAACGAGGGCGTGGCGCAGGTGCTGTTTTTCGAGAGCGATGAAGTGTGCGAGATATCGTACAAGGACAGGGGCGGAAAGTACCAGGGACAACAAGGCGTGACGCTGCCCAAGATGTGATGATGAACCATCAAGGAATATAGAATGAAATTTAACTTTCCCATCATCATCATCGACGAGGATTTTCGTTCGGAGAATGCGAGTGGTCACGGCATCCGCGGTCTTGCCGACGCAATCGAAAAAGAGGGAATCGAAGTCGTCGGCATGACCAGCTATGGCGATATGACATCATTCGCCCAGCAGCAGAGCCGCGCGTCGGCTTTTGTGCTCTCCATCGACGACGAGGAATTTGGCGCGGGGAGTGAGGAGGAAACGGAAGTGGCATTGAGGACGTTGCGCGCGTTCGTCGAAGAAATCCGCTTCAAGAATGCCGATATCCCAATCTACCTGTATGGTGAAACCCGCACCTCGCGCCACATCCCCAACGACGTGTTGCGCGAATTGCACGGTTTCATCCACATGCACGAGGACACGCCGGAATTTGTGGCACGCCATATCATCCGCGAGGCCAGGTCTTATCTCGACTCGCTGGCACCGCCTTTTTTTCGCGCACTGGTGGGCTATGCGCAGGACGGCTCTTACTCCTGGCACTGCCCCGGCCATTCGGGCGGTGTGGCGTTCCTGAAATCCCCGGTAGGGCGCATGTTCCACCAGTTTTTCGGCGAGAACATGCTGCGTGCCGACGTATGCAACGCGGTGGATGAACTGGGTCAGTTGCTCGATCATACCGGGCCGGTGGCGGCTTCCGAACGCAATGCGGCACGAATTTTCAATGCCGACCATTTGTTCTTCGTCACTAATGGCACTTCCACTTCAAACAAGATCGTGTGGCATTCCACTGTGGCTCCGGATGACATCGTGGTGGTGGACCGCAATTGCCACAAATCCATCCTGCACGCCATCATGATGACCGGTGCAGTGCCGGTGTTTCTGACACCGACGCGCAACAATTTCGGCATCATCGGGCCGATTCCCATGAGCGAATTCGAACCGGAAAATATTCAGCGCAAGATCGATGCAAATCCGTTCATCAAAAACAAACAACGTAAACCCCGAGTATTGACTATCACACAAAGCACTTACGACGGGGTGCTGTACAACGTCGAAACGCTGAAGCAAATGCTGGACGGCAAGATCGACACGCTGCATTTCGACGAGGCATGGCTGCCCCACGCGACTTTCCACGATTTCTACAAGGACATGCACGCCATAGGCCGCGACCGTCCGCGTGCGCGGGAGTCGATGATCTTCTCCACCCAATCCACACACAAATTACTCGCCGGGTTGAGTCAGGCCTCACAAATTCTGGTGCAGGACAGCGATTCCCACAAACTGGATCGTCACTGCTTCAACGAAGCTTACCTGATGCATACTTCAACCAGTCCCCAATACGCGATCATCGCCTCGTGCGACGTGGCCGCAGCGATGATGGAGCCGCCCGGAGGTACCGCGCTGGTGGAAGAAAGTATCGCCGAAGCACTTGATTTTCGGCGCGCCATGCGCAAAGTGGATGCAGAATTCGGCGCTGATTGGTGGTTCAAGGTCTGGGGGCCGGACTATCTGGTGGAAGAAGGCATGGCCGCTCGCGATGACTGGATGCTCAATGCGGATGACCGCTGGCACGGCTTCGGCAAGCTGGCGCCGAATTTCAACATGCTCGACCCGATCAAGGCCACCATCATTACGCCGGGACTGGATGTGGACGGTGACTTTGCCGATGCCGGTATTCCTGCCGCCATCGTGACAAAATATCTTGCCGAACACGGCGTGGTGGTGGAAAAGACCGGCCTGTATTCTTTCTTCATCATGTTCACCATCGGCATCACCAAGGGACGCTGGAACACCATGGTGACCGAGTTGCAGCAGTTCAAGGACGACTACGACAAGAACCATCCGCTGTGGCGTATTCTGCCCGAGTTCATCGCCAAAAACCCGCGCTACGAAAAAATCGGCCTGCGCGATTTGTGCGATCAGATACATGGCATTTACAAAGCCAACGACGTGGCGCGACTGACCACCGAAATGTATTTGTCGGACATGGTTCCGGCGATGAAGCCGTCCGACGCATTCGCCAAAATGGCGCACGGCGAGATTGACCGCCTGCGCATTGACGAACTGGAAGGGCGCGCAACCGCCGTCCTGCTGACGCCTTATCCTCCCGGTATTCCGCTGTTGATTCCCGGTGAGCGCTTCAACAAAACCATCGTCGACTACTTGAGATTTGCCCGCGACTTCAATAAACAATTTCCCGGTTTCGAAACCGATATCCACGGCCTTGTGGCAGGGGAGGTGGATGGGAAACGCGTGTATTACGTGGATTGTGTGCGGTAGTAGTTATTGACGCAGACATGAAAAAGGCAGCGCAGGGCGCTGCCTTTTGAAGGTGACTTGATCTTCGAGTAACAGAATTTATGGTGGCTTAAATCTTATAGGTTGAGAGTCCATGCCGCAACCAACCGTGAGATTGGTTGCGGTTCCAAAAAGTGTAGGCATGATTCGTTAGTGTGAATCGACTTGATTACCAGAAATAAAGATTCTGTATGTAAATTGTGCCACCGCTAGTGGGCGTTCTGCCCGTAAAGCTGAGCTGGTCAACTTTAGTCAGATCGACACCTGTGAAGGAAGTGAGGGGAATATCAACAGAGTTCCAAATTCCGCTTGTCAGTGTACTATCAACCTCGAATTGCACCGCCCCAGCCGGAACAACAGCAGTCGAATTAATAAGATCAAATCCGAGGCTGGTCACATTCGTCCATACATCAAAGTGCACGTGCGTAGCTGAAGAGAAGCTGGTAGGCGCAGCAAGATCAATACCTTCATAGCTCAAGCTCGAATATTCAACAGTTTCAACACCTCCAACAGTCATTGGTGTGTAAACAGTTGGTTGGCCCCAATCTGGTCTGAAAGTAGTCCCTGCTATATCATTTGCAGAGGTAGTTAGAATCGATTTAACGATGGTGTGAGTTGGCGCGGTAGCTGCAGTAGTGGGGGCTGCCAAGCCAGTTCCAGCTGCAAAAGTGGCTCCAGAATATACCGGGCTGGTACAAGCGGGCGCGCTTGGTACGGCAGTTATTCCACACAAAGCGTAAAGAGGCGCACGGTTCACATTCCAAAGGCCCCAACCATCGTCATTACCTTTCCAGGGTTCGTCAAAAGCCTCGAAATAGAATATGGACAGGGGGCCGGTCAAGGGGCCGGTTACTCCAGACGACTGCCAAGTATTCATAGCATCAAAGTACATCTTGGCATTGACCGGGTTTGCGCAACAGGTTTCCAGCGCATTTCCGGTGTACGTTTGCACATGTTTCCAACCAGTTTCACCAATCACAATCGGCAGGTTTGTAGCTGCGCCGTGAGCGGAAATATAAGTCTGAACCTGGGTATAGGAGGCCTGCGCGTTGGCAAGCGCTGCATCCATCATTGCTGAAGCGCTGCCGCTACTTGAGTAAGACCAGCGATTGGGGTTGCTCATCGGGTAGGTATGTATCGACGCGAAGTCGAGTAGGGGAAGAACCATGTCCGGAAGTTCTGAACCCCCTGAAAGTCCGGCATAGAACGTGTAGTCATCATCCGCTGTCACAGGCTGATTGATATTCTGTTTCACGGTTGTAATATAACCAGCCAGACATTTCACCGGCATGTAAGCACTGAAAAAAGAGGTCTCGTTGCCGATACTCACCGAAACCACATTCGAGTAGGTATTCGCTTCCCTTATCCCATTATTCACGTCGGTATCATTAGCGGGCATGGTACATGTTGCCTGATTGGCAGTCGCAATCCCCTGAAGATAGATGCCAAGCTGGAATTTCAAATTGGGGAAACCGGCTTGAGCGACACGAAGGATATTTTCATGAGAAATATCGGTGTCAAATAAGCGAAGCAAGGTATATCCCGCATCGGTCAGCAACTGAAGATCCTGGGTGATCTGGGCATCAGTTGGGATTTCGTTGGTGGTTGGACCTCCTGCTGTTCGATATCCGCTGTAGTTGATCGCCTTGACATTGTTGGCGTAAACGCCGGGCAATGCGCGCTGAGCCAGTGATTTGAGTGAAGCGGATGGAATCACTGAGTTTGAGGCTGCGGATTCGGCACTGTTGCCAGTCGCATTTGTCGCATGAACCGTGAAAGTGTAAGGGGTTCCGTTGGTCAACCCGGTAATGGTATGCGTCAACGCCGTGCTTCCGGCATTACTATCCGTACCACCTGCAGGTATGGATGTTACAGTGTAACCGCTAATTGCACTACCTCCCTGACTGGAGGGAGCAGTGAAACTGACAGTTGCCTGCGCGTTACCTGCTGCAGCTATTCCGATTGTCGGTGCTCCGGGTGCGCCGAATGCTGCCGATGTGGTTGCCTGGAAAGTAATGGGGGCGCCAAATGTCAGGCCGGTAGGATACCCACCAGAAACCACAACAGTGTGATTCAAGTTTGCACCTATGGCCTGTACGTGAATTTCTGCAACGCCGTCAGCCAGCGCCGATACCACATCGGTAATTCCTGCTTGTCCACAAGCCAGCCCGGGGCTAAGTGCATAGGCAATTTCTTGACCCAGGGTAAAGCTGCTTACAGGAATGACATAAGTAGTCATTGCTTGAGCGGTAACAGGAATATCTGCATAGACAAGCACCGTACATTTATTGTTGTATTTGTTGAATCTGCCTTGGGCAACAACATGAAGTGTCATTTTTCCGCCGGTGCTTGACCAAACTTCCGTACCAACTGATATTGGTATGGTAAGGTTGGTAGCCCCGTTAACAGTAAGCCCATTGCCGCTATCTGTACCGCTGGATATCACGCCAGGAGCAGCAACAAAAATTCCGACTCCTTCAGCAGATGTACTTGGAGGATTAGTAGTGAAACTATAACCACCATACCAGTAGGTTGAAGCCGGATTGGCGGGTGATGCACCGGTATAGCTAAAAGAACTACCGCTACCACTAAAGCTGTAGACACCGAGGGTGCCGCCATCAGTGGTTAAACCGGTTGTTGTGTTAAAAGCGGTTGCATAGGTAACTGTTCCGACGGTGCCCTGTGAAGGCAGGTTTGCCGTAGCATTTGCTATGGCGGCATTTAAAGCGCTCTGACTCGTGCCGGCCGCTACTGCAGAAGCGACAGCTATCGGTGTGGCGGCTGCATAAGCGACACCCAATTTATCCGTGGAAGCATTAGCACCGACCGCGCTAGTCAACAATGCAGCAACCAGCTTGGCGACGTTATGCGAACCTGTATCGCCACTGGCGATGAAGTCGGTTGTAATGGCATTGCCATTGGTCAGCTTCAAATCGCTTATTACTTTGTTCTGTGCATCAGCAACACTACTGGCCGGATTGAGCGCCATATTCAATGAGACCAGTGTGGTCAAGGGCGACACAATTGAGGGTGTTGCAGCAGGAGCCAACATGGTGTAGGTTTTCGCTACCGTGCTTGCCGGGTTATCTGTGTCGGTAGCCCCTGTGGGAATTACAGCCAGCAGTTGCTTACCGGTGGTTGAGGTGCTTGATGGAAATGAAATGCTGAAATTACCTGATGCGTCCGTCTTTGTTGTTGGTATGCCGGAATCGCAAGACAAACTATTTTGTTGCGTCAGACAAACCGTGGCTCCGCCGATGTAACCGTCGATCAACTTGCCTGTCAGGCCGGAACCGGTATGTCCATCGCCACCCCCGCATGCAGCAAGCGCAACCGCCAAAGATATGCCTAGCACCGTTGCTGCACAAGCCTTATGAATATTTGACAGCATCTGGCCCCGGTTAACTTTGTCTCTATTCATTGTGTTCATTGTGTTCTCCTCCAGCAGTTCGCTAAATCATTTTAAAGGTGGCGTTTGACACCTGCACCGGTTCAGTAAAAACTGACCCGTTTAGAAAATTATTTCTGCACCCAAGGTCAGCAGGTTCCCGAACGATTGGTTTCGGGGATCCACACCGAAATCAGACAGATTACCGGGCATGCTCAAAGGCGCTGGCCCATATTGGCCAAATTGGACTCGTCCCAGCCCGCCATAGACATGCAGGTATTTGTAAACTTCAGGCACTTTCCTGGAGACTTGCAGATTGACAAACGTGGCAGTATTGCTTTGCCCATATTCGGTAGGGGTAGAGGTGAAAGCCTTGTTGAGCCTTACAAAACCCGCACTATAAGTCCATAGCCCGTTAATATGGCTCACCCCGCCCATCAGGTCGACAGACCAGGCATCATGCGCAATGTTATTAAAATCATTGTTGAAACCCATGGAAGGGAAGTAGCACCCGACACCACCAGGTGCGCCGGGATTCGCTGCGTAATCGCATTGTGAAACAACACCTGACCAATAATTCCGTCTGATTCCTAACGTGCCTACCCAATTGGGACTGAAATAATGATTGCCCTGAAGAATATTCACATTCTCAGTTGGACGCGTATAGGCGCCAATCCCCGTAGTACCTGGAACACCAAAACCATCGGCATTGCCAACGTCGCCGACAAATGGGCCCTTACCCCACGACGACTGCACTCCTCCTGAACTCTTTTGGAAAATGTATTCCACCAGATTGGATTGATCAGAATATTGGGCGAAGATTTCCCATAGCTTGGGTTTCGGCGGGGCTTCGTCATAAGCCACAGTAGGGGCATTGTGAGCGTAGCGGGGATTGTCCGTGGCAATAGTACCCTCAAGCGACAATTTTCTTCCCCCTTCAAATTCAAGCAACGGTGCGCTATAGCGCAAGCTTTTTCGAACGAAACCGTAACTCGCTCCGGTTTCACTCCATGCGCTCGACATACCGAGAGGATAGCTAAAACTGTCGGAGCGAGACCACGAGCGTGTGAGCATGGAGCCCGCTCTGAGTTCACCATATTTTGGATGGCTTATCGCCGCATTTTCTTCAATTACAGGTTGGCCGACAATGTCTGCATAACCGTTACGAATTCTGTAAGCAAGGCGACCGTCAATTTTCCAGGCGGAATCGAATTCATGAGATAAATCGCCGTAAATTTGCTCCAAACTGAGTGGTATCGGGCTGTGCGTGTGCGCCGGACCGGCCAGGCAGGGATTGGGGAGTATATACTTGGTTATTGCCGGTGTAGGTTTGGTCACCCCCCAAGTCCATGCACCACGGGGGTCGAATGTGTAGCTACAACTTCCCAGCTCAGTTGACTGGTTGGTGTCACGATACACCTCCCCCTTGATGGAGCCTGTAATGGTGGCGGTTGCAACATCGCCAAGCTGAAATGTCTGTTCGGCTGACGCTCCCTGGGTTACCAGGAACAAACCCCAAAGCGCAAATTTTAGACGGCTCATTATGTTTTCCTCTCTATAAATTTATAACTAAAGGGCTTTCGGTATCCGAAATTCTCTACTTATCAATATCTGGTTAAAGCTACGCTTGTATTTTCTTCACGACCGAAATTATGAAAGCGCTTTCATTCTATTCCCGGTCTTTTAAAATTGCAATAAATATTATTGTGCCTTTGAATAATTCTCAGCCTGTTACTCATCAGACCGAGAAGCCGTCATACCGGCGAAGGCCGGTATCCAGTTGATTAATAATTTCCCACGCAAGTGGGGCAACATCTTGGATTTGTCCACTTTGCGGAATATTTTTATGACTGGATTCCGGCCTTCGCCGGAAAGACGGCCTATTGGATTATTTGGGTTCAATGCGATCTCGCCAGACTATGAGCTGCCACAGCTAAAATTTTCCCATCGCTGAAATGAACGTCCTTGGCTGCATCGCCGACGTTATAAGCCAAATAAGTGCGTTGACCGGCTGCATTATGAAATACGCCAAACAATGCGCTATCGGCAGTCACCGCAAAGTCCGGGGTGCCCATTTCTTTCAAGTTCAGCAACCAATTCAAGGTATGCGATCGGGTTTCCCCCAACTCGTTACTGCCCCTGGGTTTCCAAAGGGCAAGCCCGGCATCGGGATCGCCCAAAGCAAGATAGGACGCAAAAATATCCTGCCAGATGTCATCGGGTGTTCCATCGCTCATGCCGCGATCATTGTAGGCCTTCTTCTCCGAAG
>CAIQPV010000661.1 GCA_903873725.1 uncultured Nitrosomonadales bacterium | reverse complement strand
GCCGGTATTTCCTTGATTTTATTGAAACTGATTTCAAACGCCAACAAGCCCCTCGACGCAAAATACAGACCAAAACTGACTCCGGATATCGTTCTGGCGTCCCATTAAGAAAATACTCTTCACTTAACAATTCTATTTGGAAGCTCATTTCCGAACCATCTGGGGACGGATTTACCTTCAAGATACCTAAGGCGCGCTACACAGCTCCGGTCAGTCCTATTCTTCGCAATCTCATAACTCAGCAGATTGATAACTTGGATCTGGAATCGATTGAAACAGTGCGAACTGGGACAATTGACTTTGCAACCAGAAAACGCGGGTCAGCAGCTGAACATCCAGAGAGGTATGTAGAGGAAGTTCAGGCTGCCTTTGCTGAACTTGTTAATCAGAAGATAGTTGCTCCCATACTTGCGTTGCTGGACGGTCCTTTCAGACAGCAGGCCTACTCAGCAATAGACTCTGTCTATGAGCTAGAGACTGATTTGAGTGATGTGCTGGCAGCATCTGTCATTGAACAGTTACCAACTGCTCTGAACACCTATCTTATAAAGGGCGATTTAAGTTCGACTGAAAATGTCTTAAATGAGCTTTTCTCAGAAGTAGAGTCAAAGCAGCGCATCAAGGAATTCTTCGAGTCATTCGCAACCTCGGACGTCTATCAAGAATTACGTGATCTTGTTAATTATTCCCGCACGGCAGATAACCTACAGTTTTACCTTTATTTGTGTGAGCTAAAGTTTGGCAACTCAACCTACCCAGTGTTTTATGTGCCGGCGACGGTTACTCTAGATGAAAAATCTGCAGACTTCATACTCCAGTTCGATCCTCATCTCTATGTGAACAAACGGGCAATTGATTACGTCTGTCAGGAGCAGCACTCGACCTCTGCCAGAATAGCCCTAAGTCCTATTGATGAACGTATTATTTATTTAGATGAGAAGCGATCTTTATTGGAAAAGATGCAAGATGTACTTATAAAAATGACCCCAGCTTTTGATCTAAATGGGTCGCTCAATCTGGATAGGCATGAATTGCAGACTGCCTCTTCAGCCATGATTAGGATGCGTAATACAGCATTCTTCGCAATTTTCGACAAATCAGACGAGTCTCTGCTCAATGATTATGAGGAATTACTGACCATAATCGATGCCAACCAGAGTGGTGTCAGTGAGCTATTCCTAAATATCATTGAAGGATTTCTAGAGAAGGATCCAGTTAGTGTAAAACAGGCTATTTCGGACGAGTGGGATGGATTGTCACCTCAAGAACGGCTTGTATCTGAAACCCCGATTCCCCTCAACGAAGAACAACGCAAAATTCTATTGGCAATTGAGGAACCCCTTTGCCGATATATCGTAGTTCAAGGTCCTCCTGGTACCGGTAAGTCTCATACCATTACAGCTATAGCATTTGATTGCATACTAAAAGGCCGGAATATCCTAGTGTTATCTGATAAGCAGGAAGCTCTGGATGTAGTTCAGGACAAACTAAAGCAAGCTCTTCAAGCTGTTCGTCTTGGAGACGAATTTCCTGATCCGATACTGCGGCTAGGGAAAAATGGCAGTACCTATTCCAAATTGATCTCAGCTTCATCCCATGAGCGTATCCAAAATCACTTTCGAGCCGCAAAGGCAAACAATAGTAAGCTTCAGGAGCAAATTGAGCTTCGAAAGAATGAACTCAAACGATCAATTCTGAAGACCATGGATTGCTACAGTGATATCAAGATTCAGGATATCGAGGAACTACATGAGATCGAACAATCTCTTGAGGAGAAGAACAAGGAGATTTTGCTTCTTCTGCGTGAGCCAAAGCAACCCAATCTCTTGCCGGACATTGCTGCCAGCCTGGAAAAACTTAGCGAGGAAACGTTTAATTACACAACTGAACTTTTTGAAAATTCAAAATCAAAGTCCCTTACAGATTTACTGTCCCTCCTAGAGATACACGTCATTTCAGGAAATTTACGTGACCACATTTCCAACATTGAATCATTAAGATTGTTCAGTGAACTTTGTCCTTCACAGCAATCTTCATTACAAAGATTCATCGCAAAATATGATGGATTGAAATGGCCAATATTTGGGTACTTATTTACCAGCGCGAAAGCACGGGACCTGAACGAAACGATAGGGCGTGAACTTGGCTGCACCAACATCTTGGACTTACATAAAAGGACTCAAGATTTAAGACAAGTAAATAATATTTTGACTTATATGGCATTAGATTTACAGGAATTTGAACTTGACTCTGAGAAAGGCAAATCTGTATATCGATTATTACTTCAAGAACCGGATACAGTCGACCATCGACCTATGATGGACTTCTTGAGACTATTTCTCCGTACTTTCGTAAACACACCACTCAAGTTAAGCCTTAACAACCTGTCTGATCTTGTTGACCATTGTCGCTATGCAATTCTTTGGAACAAAGTAAAAAATTCATTGAATGCCGTGCCAGCTTTTGATTATGTGGGATCATCTTCTGAACTGGAAAAG
>CAIQPV010000660.1 GCA_903873725.1 uncultured Nitrosomonadales bacterium | reverse complement strand
CCAGCCAGCACACCGCCGATCTCGAAAAACTGAAGGCCAGGATTCAGGGTCTTCGGGCGAAAACTGTCGATAACGGTTGCACCGAAGAGGAGGCTCTGTCTGCCGCCGCCAAGGTCGCAGACCTGCTTGATCAATATGACCTGTCGCTAACCGACATCGAGCTACGTGACGAGCCGTGTGAACGAGCCGAGTTCGAAACCAGACGGAAAGTAGACCTTCCTCTGTATGCCTGCATCCCTGCCATAGCCGAATTTACAGACTGCAAGGTATGGCGTGAAATGAACCAGCTGGGTGAGTACCGGTTCGTTTTTTTTGGTATGAAACCCGATGTGGCGGTCGCTCATTACCTTTGTGACCTGATCGACACGGCGATGAAGACCGAAGTCGAACTGTTCAAATGCACCACCGAATACCTCCGCCATCACTACGGGCGAAGAACGATCAGCACATCATTCCTTCACGGCATGGCCACGTCAATCGCCCGCAAGCTCCGCGACATGAAGGCCCAGCGTGACACTGCCCACAAGGTGACTGGCCGTGATCTGGTAGTGGTGAAATCTGCAGCCGTCGATAATGAGTTTGCAAAACTTGGAATGAAATTCGCGACACGTCAGATGAATCGCCGTAAAGTTGCTTCCGATGCATTCGATGCTGGCCGTGAAGCTGGGCAGTCAGTTGCCATCAACCCAGGTGTACGGCAGGGCGGCCCGGTCGCGAAAATCCGAGGTCACTGATGCCGTCACGGGAGGCCCAGACTTCCACAAACTGCCTGCCATGCTCACCCAGCGCGATTGATTTCCAGGGCTGGGGTCGGTACCGGAATCTGCCTGGGGCAGCTGGACGGGCAAGGCACTGCATAGTCTGACGGAGGATGTCCTGCCGCGTGACCGCTGACCGGCCCACCACGAGTCGCGCAATCGATCACAAAGAGAGAGCGCCTGTCGTTAATGCTGCCGCTGTCGGAACTTAGCAATATAACCTTCTGCCCTGGCAAGCTCTGCGGGGGTCACGATTTTTTGAAGGGCATCGCGAGCGAAAATAGAGCGTTCCACCCCGCGGTCTGCGGCAAGTTTCAACCACATGAAAGCCCTTGATAGGCTCTTTCGAACACCCTGACCGTTGTGATAAAGGACACCAAGGTTGTGCATCGCAGGCCCAAATCCCTGATCCGCAGCTTTTGCATACCACTTGTGGGCTTCGATAAAATCTTCAGTACCACCAAAACCGAAATGGTAGATAGTTCCAATATTGCATTGAGCTGCAGGCAAGCCCTGCTCGGCCAGTGGCATCCATAATGTAAGCGCAGTGGCAAAATCGTTGTTGAAATAGGCTTCCTTAGCAATGACGAATGGGTCGCTGGCTTCAGACTGTTCCATGATGTTTCTCCAGGATAATATGCGGCTGATAATACAATTGCCGATTCAGTAGATTCACTTATTACGGAGGTTCTCGCCATGGGCAACATTGATGGCGTGTTGTAAAGAGACAACATCAGCTTCAGCTGCTTCAGCGGCCATCTCGGCTTCTCGTGTCGCCTGTTCAACGGCGTTTGTCGCGGTTTCAGCTGCCTCAGCCGCCTTGATTGCCGCTGATGCATGCTGTTCAGCCTCTGTAGCGGTCGCCGCTCCAATTGCTGCATCAAGTGCTTGGTGCGCCAAATCAGTTGCTGTCATCGCAGCCGCTGCCGCAGCTGCCGCTCTCTGCGCCGCTGCTGCAGCGTTCGCAGCATGCTGTGCTGTCGTTGGTGGCTTCGATATCAGAGCCGCCTCGGCGGCCTCCTCTGCTGCCGCAGCCGCCGCATCGGATTGGAATTGTGCTGCCGTTGCATCTGCGGCCGCTCTTGCCGCAGCCGTTATTGCGGTCGAGACTGATCGCTTTGCAGGTGCTACCATTGCGGTTGATCCCTCATCTGTGCTCAGTACACATTCACCAACCCCAGTGGGCCTGCTTTCATCAGCATACCAGATATCGATAAGCCGTTCGATCATCCTTTGAGATGGCGCCACGGGTGGCATCACAAATGGTGAACGCGGCGACCGGCCACCACGAGTAGCGCAATCAGTCCTCGTTATCGTTCTCCTGCGTCAGCACGTCCGCCGCCATCTCCGGTGCGAGGT
>CAIQPV010000659.1 GCA_903873725.1 uncultured Nitrosomonadales bacterium | reverse complement strand
GAAAAGCTCTAACCAGCCTATGCTTAAAGGAAATATTGACATTCCACTGGATTTTTTGTGGGCCGGGACGCCGCCTTTGATAGGGGTTGACATCAGTGTGTCTGCGGTCAAGATGGTGGAATTAAGCGAATTGCCGAAAAAAAACGGCTATGTGGTGGAACGCTATGCCATTGAACCCTTGCCCAAGGATGCGGTAGTTGATGGCAACATCAATAATCTGGAAGCCGTGTCCGAATGTTTGGGGCGCGCTCTGAAGCGCATGGGAACCCGAATCAAGAGCGCCAGCCTGGCGCTTCCTGCCGCCGCTGTGATTACCAAGAAAATTTTGCTTCCCAGCGGACTGCGTGAAGAAGACCTGGAATATCAGGTTGAGTCGGAAGCAAACCAGTACATTCCTTTTGCCATGGACGAAGTCAACCTGGATTTTCAGGTGATCGGCCCGGCGCCCAACAGCTCAGAGGAAGTTGAAGTGCTGCTGGCCGCTTCGCGCAAGGCTAATGTGGAAGACAGGGTGGCGGCCGCACAAGTGGCCGGACTCAAAGCAGTTGTGGTAGACGTGGAGCCTTATGCCGCCGAAGCCGCATTAACCCAGATTTGCGCACAATTGCCCGGCGGGGCGGTTGACCAGTGCGTTGCGCTGGTGGATATCGGCTCAATCATAATGAATGTGAATGTGCTGCGAAACGGCCAGTCGGTTTACACGCGCGACCAGCAAATTGGCGGTGAGCAACTGACCCAGCAGATACAGAATACATTCGGTTTGTCTGCCGAGGAAGCAGAGGCAGGCAAGCGTAATGGCGGGTTGCCGGATAATTACGAAAGCGACATCCTTGCCCCGTTCCGCGAAAATGTGGCCAGCGAAGTGGCGCGTGCAATACAGTTCTTTTTTACCGCAACTCCTTTTAACGAAGTAAATTATATTGTTCTGTCGGGCGGTTGCGCAGCGCTGGCAGGTTTGGATGATTCGGTTGCCACACGCACACAGGTGGCCACGCTGGTTGCCAATCCGTTTGCGCAGATGACACTTTCCAGCCGCGTCAAACCCCGCCAGTTGCAGACGGACGCACCTGCGCTGATGATAGCCTGTGGTCTTGCCATGCGGAGATTCGACCCATCATGATACGCATTAATTTACTGCCGCACCGCGCCGAAAAGCGCAAGGCGCGACAAATCCAGTTGATCGCGTTCAGCGTTATCTCGCTGTTGCTGGGGATGGCAATTGTCGGTTTTGTGCATGTCGCCATCGGTACCCAAATTGACCTCCAGGATCGCCGCAACAAATACCTGAAGGATGAAACGGCCATTCTGGACAAGCAGATTGAAGAAATCAAGAAATTGCGCGAACAGACCGATGCCCTTCTGGCACGCAAGAACGTGGTTGAAAACCTGCAAACCACGCGCTCTGACGTGGTGCATCTGCTGGATCAAATGTTGCGAATTTTACCGGATGGCGTGTATCTGAAATCGCTGAAGCAGAGCGGCAGCAGGATTACCATGATAGGTTCTGCCCAGTCTAACGCGCGGATTTCCACCCTGATGCGTGCGGTTGAAAACTCCCCGTGGCTGGAGTCGCCGACACTGGTTGAAATACATGCATCCGGGACTGGGGGTGCGCGAGAGAACGATTTCACCCTGAATTTCAATTTGAAAAAACAGGCGCCACCCTCCTCCCCTGCCCCGGCAAAACCGGCGGCATGAAAGGTTAGGTCTACCATATATGAACTTGCAGGAAGAATTAAAGAATCTAAAAAATATAAACCCCAAAAATCCGGGGAGCTGGCCTTGGCTGGCGAAACTGCTGGCATGCGTCATCATCCTGATATTGGTGTTGATTGGCGGGTATCTGCTTGACTGGCAGGATCAGCTATTAAAACTAAACAATGCCAAACAGGAAGAAGGTAAACTGAAAGATGCATATCTGGTAAAAAAACAGCAGGCCATCAATCTGGATATCATCAAGAAGCAGCTTACCGAAACCCAACAATCGTTTGGGGCATTGCTCAAGCAATTACCCAATAAATCAGAAATGGACGCGTTACTGACAGATATAAACCAGGCGGGCTTGGGGCGCGGGCTGCAATTTGAATTGTTCCGGCCTGGCCCAGAAGTTGCGACAGGTGTGTTTGCCGAGCAGGCGATCGCCCTCAAGGTAACCGGGAGTTATGATGACCTGGGCAGATTTGCCAGCGATATTTCCCAATTGCCGCGCATCGTGACGTTAAACGATATCAGCGTCAATCCCGGCGGTGGATCGCTCTCCATGGATACGACGGCAAAAACCTACCGTTATCTGGATGAGAACGAACTTGCAGCCCAAAAACCGGCGGCTGGAGCGAAAAAATGATCAGATCAGCCCTTTTAATGCTGCTGACTTCACTCTTGTTGGTCGCTTGCGGCGGAGAGGAATTCCAGGATTTGCGTGATTTCGTCAAGAACTCCGGAGCCAACATGCGCGGCAAGGTTGACCCGCCGCCCGAAGTCAAACCTTATGAACCATTCAATTACGACAATTCCACAAATTTGCCGGATCCTTTCAAGCCGCGCAAGCCGGATCTCAAGAACGGTGGCTTGCATGGACTCAACCAGCCGGACATGGAGCGCCGCAAAGAGGCGTTGGAAGAGTTCCCCCTGGATGGCCTGAAAATGGTTGGTTACTTATCCCAGGACAATGTCGGTCAGGCCATCATCCGTTCACCTGACGGCAAAATGCACCGTGTCAAGGTGGGCAATTATCTTGGCCAGAACTTCGGGCAGATCACCGGCGTTGCAGAAACCGAAATACAAATCAAGGAAATGATTCAGGATAGCTCCGGAGACTGGTCCGAGCACATGAGCAGCCTGCAATTAGTGGAATGACCGGAAGTGCCGTGCGGATACTTGCAGGGAAGTATGCTCTGCATCCGCCGCTGAATTTATTACGCAACGCAGTATCTGGGATGAATGTGAATTTTTAGAGGTGCCCTAAACATGAGACAGTTCAGTAACGCGGTTCATAACATCATTCGGTTTGCCGCCGCAATATTTGCGGTTTGTGCGCTGACAGCCCATGCGCAAAGCAATCCTGATGCAAATAGCATACAGTCGCTCAGTGTTAGCGGTGCTGCGGGGGGCAAACTGATTATCAAGGTGGGATTGAAAAGCGCTCTTGCCAATCCCCCGGCCGGGTTCAGCATCAACACACCGCCGCGTATCGCGTTTGACTTCCCGAATACGGCCAATGGCCTGGGCAAATCCACCCAGGAATTCGGCGAAGGGGATTTGCGCAGCGCCAACATCGTGCAGGCCGGCAACCGCACCCGCCTCGTGGTCAACTTGAACCAGATGCTGACCTATGACACCCAGATTGAAGGCAACACCCTGCTGATTACCCTGCAAGGTAAAAACCAGGATTCCAGCACGTTGCTGGGCAACGCAGTCACACCCGTCGCCACCCGTTTTGCCGAAGCCAAACCAAGCGCGAAGCAGCACAGCCTGCGCGATGTGGATTTTCATCGCGGCAAAAACGGCGAGGGTCGCATTCAGGTTGACCTGTCCGACGCCAATGTGGGCATAGATATCAGGCAACAAGGCCGAAGCCTGATTGTGGACTTCATGAAAACTGATTTGCCGCATAATCTGCAGCGCAAGCTTGACGTGACTGATTTTGGCACGCCGGTAGAAGGGATAGACACCTTTGTGGATGGCGACAATGTACGCATGGTGATCGCCCCCAAAGGTTTGTGGGAACATGCCGCCTACCAGACAGATAACAAGTTCATTCTGGAAATCAAGCCGATAGTGGAGGATCCCAACAAGCTGATAAAGGGCAGCCAGGCTGGTTATGCGGGAGAAAAACTGACGCTGAATTTCCAGAGCATCGGGGTACGCGAAGCGCTGTATGTTATCAGTGACTTTATTAACAGTAACAATATTCCCATGAACATGATCATCGGCGATTCGGTGAGTGGCAACCTGACCCTGCGTTTAAAAGACGTGCCATGGGATCAGGCGCTGGATATCATTCTGCAAAGCAAAGGCTTGGATATGCGCAAGAACGGCAATGTGATCCAGATTGCCCCGCGCGAGGAATTGGCGGCCAAGGAAAAGCTCAGCCTGACAGCGAATCAGGAAATTTCCGAGCTGGAGTCTCTTCGAACCGAAAGTTTCCGGCTTAGTTACCAGAAGGGCGCCGATGTCGCCGTAATGTTACGCGGAGCGGCAGGTCCAAATGGTACCACCACCGGCTTCCTGACCAAGCGCGGCAGCGTGGTGATAGATCAGCGCACCAACACCCTGTTTGTGAAAGACACTTCATCCGGTCTGGAAGAGGTACGGAAACTGATCAAACAGATAGACATACCGGTGCGCCAGGTGATGATCGAAGCACGTTTTGTCAATGCGCAAACCAGTTTTAGCAGAAGCATAGGAGGTAAACTCAGCGTTCCAACACGCCCCTCCCCGGGAGTCGCGACGGGAACCCAGATCGGTGGTTCGGGAACCCAGGCTTTGCTTTATCCCACAGCCAATTTGAGTGTGCCTTCAGCAACATTTTATGGCGGGGCGACGCTCCAGTTATTTAACGCATCGGCCACCAAAGTCCTGCAACTGGAAATTGATGCGGCAGAAGATGACGGGATATCCAAAAATATAGCCAGCCCCCGCGTGGTGACGGCGGACTCGACAGAAGCCACCATCTCCACCGGCGTGCAAATACCTTATACGACAAACACCGGAGGCTCGCTGGCTACAGTCCCGACAGTATCCTTTGCAAATGCAAGCCTGAGCCTTAAAGTGACGCCGCAGATTACCCCGGATGATCACGTCAACATGAAGGTCGATGTCAATAATGATACGCAAGGCCAAATGACCAACAACGGCCCGATTATAGACACCAATAAAATCACCACCCAGGCGCTGGTCGAAAATGGCGGCACCGTTGTGATTGGCGGCGTCTATACGCTGGACGTGACCGACAGCACTTCAAAGGTGCCGTTGCTGGGCGACGTGCCCGTGCTTGGCTGGCTGTTCAAGACCAACACCAAGACCGAGGCCAAGAAGGAACTGTTGATTTTCATAACCCCGAAAATCCTGAAGGACACCTTGAGCCTGAGGTAAAACTTTAGGCGGGGTAATTTTAAAGAGCGAATTCCCATTGCTGGGAAATTGAATTGTCAAAATATTGTGCACAAATTATCATTGCGCGAATAGCGTGAACGGGAGACTAAACGTGCGGAACCTTTTTTCAGGTATAGATATGATTAAAATCTCGAAGTCCTTCTTGTTGACGTTGGCGGTCGCTGTTCTTGCGGGGTGCGGTGCCGGTGGAAGCGGTGGTACTTCTACTGGGACTTCGGGCGGTACCACTACCCCTGCCGTTACACAAACTATTACAGGAACCGCCGCTACCGGGGCAGCCCTCGCCGGGGCAACAATAACTATCAAGGATAGCACTGCTATCCCTAAAGTTGTCACCGGCACCACCGCCGCAGATGGCACTTTCAGTATTTCTGTTACCGGCATGACACCACCGTTTATGCTGGTAGCTACCAAAACAGGGCAAGTTAATCTGTATTCAGTGCTCACTGCCATGAGCATGACAACAACAAACTCACAAAATGTCGATATCACTCCAATCACCACCTTGGTCATGTACGAACTTAATGGCGGGAATGATCCTGAGTCGATGTACAGCATTGGTTCTTTTAGCACAGTAACCTCTGCGGATGTTACCGCGAAAGAAGCGCTTGTGCGCGGCAAGCTGCCAGCGAATAGCGTTAACGCAATCTTTGACATGATGTACGGCCAGTTTTCTGCAACTGGTGCTTCGGACACAACAGGTTATGACTCGGCCCTGGATGCGCTTGGGAAAATTACATCCATGACTTCTTCAGGTGTGACTTTGACACCTACCGTCGGGACTCCCACGACATACACTCCTGCTACCTCCGGCACGGTGGTCAGCGGGGTCACCCTCACTGCAGGAGCTGCATCAATAACGGCTGACGAAGCAACGAGCACAGTAATTCGGGCCACATTGGCTGGAACCAATATCGGGGCAGGCATTCCCGTGAATTTTACGGCCAGTGCCGGAACTTTATCGGCTACATCAGCATTGACTGACAGTACCGGCACAGCTACTGTTAATTTGAAATCGCCCACATTGACGGGCTCAGCATCCGTCAGTGCGAATGCCAGTGGATTTTTTGCCACTCCGGTATCAGTGAGTTTTGTACCCGGTCCGATAACAACGATAGGTATGGTACTTCAACCTTCGACGGTTCAACCGGGTGGCAAAACCACTGTGATTATTGCAGCTACGGATGGTAATTCTAATCCTGTCGGAGCAGGGCAAATCATCAACTTCACCACCAGTGGCACAGGAACCTTCAGTTCGGTTAGTGGCATAACCGATGCAAACGGACGGATAACCGCCGGTATCACCTATCAGGCTGACACGACTATAGGTACTGATGGATTGACTGCCAAGGCCTCAAACGGCGCTTTCGTAACGAAATTTTTGACTATTGCGAACACTGCCGTAGTCCAATCGATTAAGGTTGCACCGACTATTACATCAATTCCGGCGGGTGGCGGCACCAATGGCACGACCACTTTGAATGCTACTGTGGTTGATACGTCCAATAATCCGATTAATGGCGCCACGGTATCGTTTACAACTTCTGCGGGCACACTGTCTGCTGCAATGGCCACCACCAATGCCAGCGGCATAGCGACTGTTACTCTGCAATCTGGTCCCTCTGTACTGACTGCAACAGTTACCGCAAGCAGCGGCGGTTATAACAATAGCGCCAACGTGGCGTTCACCGCAGGAGCGGCAAATACAGTGGGCCTGAACGCGGCGCCGAACACGGCACTGCCGGGAGGAAGTTCCACGCTTACTGCGGCAGTAATTGACAGCAGCGGCAACCCGGTTGCAGGCGAAGTGGTTACCTTCGCATTTGATTATGCAGCTGTATCGCACGGGAAGGGCAGTGGCACCCCCGCGCTGAGTGCTGCCACGGCCATCACGGAAGCTAACGGTCTGGCGCGTGTGACTTATACGGCAGGGCCGACAGCCGGAACGGACAGCGTCAAGGCCACCACTAGCAACGGCATAGCTTCTTCGGACACGACCATCACGGTTTCTCCCAATGCAACTGTGGTCGGTTCGATTGCGGTTGCGCCGACAATAGCGTCAATACCTGTAGGTGGTGGCGCGAATGGCACGACTACATTAAATGCCACTGTACTTGATTCCACAGGCAAGCCAATCTCGGGCGCGTCTGTCACATTCACCACCTCGGCGGGTACTATTGTGGGTACGAATCCTGGAACTACCAATGCCAACGGTATTGCGAGTGTCACGCTGACATCCGGTGCCAGTGTGTTGACTGCAACAGTAACTGCTAACAGCAACGGATATGCAGCCACCACCAACGTGGCCTTCACCGCAGGTGCACCCAACTCTGTTACAGTGAGCGCTGCACCTGCAGCAATCGGTATCGCAGGAACCTCCACCCTCACTGCACTGGTGGTCGATAGCGGTTTGAACCCAGTAGCCGGTCAAACGGTGAGCTTTGCGATTACCACAATACAAAGCGGTACACCCACGCTGGGCAGTACAACGGCGGTAACAAATGCCAATGGTCTGGCCATTGTTTCCTATACGGCCGGCACGACTGCGGGTCAGGACACAATAACGGCCACGGCCGGCAACGGCAAGAGTGGCTTTTTCAAGATTACTTCGAGTGCGACTACCACCGCAGTCAATGGAATAACACTTACAACTGGTGCTGGATCTATCGCAACAGGTGGAGCAACCACATATGTTCGCGCCGTAGTGACTGATATCAAAGGAAACCCGGCGGCAGGCGTCACTGTGAATTTCTCAACCAGCGCAGGAAGTCTGTCGGCACCATCCGCATTAACCGACAGCAATGGCATCGCGCAAGTCACACTGACCAGTCCAAACAACTTGGGCATCGCTACCATCGTGGCAAACGCAAG
>CAIQPV010000658.1 GCA_903873725.1 uncultured Nitrosomonadales bacterium | reverse complement strand
CGTGCCGTTTTGATGCCGACTTGCTCGCCGGCACTGCTGCCGGTCACGCCGCCAGTGCCATATTTCCCGACGAAAAAACCCTGCCTCGCAAAAAGCGCGTGCCGAAAGCCATATTTACGCGCTTTCTAGCAGCCGCCAACAACCCGATGACCTTGCCCGAACCTGTTGGCCAGCACAGTCGGTGAACCACAACAGCGGCAGTCAAATCTGGATACGTTTGGCAATCCGTTGCCGAGGTTTGCAGTCATTCGGCTTAACAACTTTCTCCTGATCTGACCGGTCACCGTGATTGCCAGGTCGTGGCAGTCTGCCGGGCAGTGATAGACACATAGCCGGCGTTCACCGGAACCGCATGAAACCCGGCAGAAAATCGTAAGCCGACCTACGATTTTCCCGGAACCAGCCGTTCGCGACCGAGCCCAACAAGCGGGAAACTGTCGTTGAACTCCAACAATCAATTTCCCTTGTTGGTCGTCAACAGCTCAGCGCAACCGGCCCGTCGCTAACGACGGGTTACTTCCAGCTCAGCCGAAGGTCAGACAACATGTTTGGGGATCACATTGTCGACATTCTCAATCGCACCCTTTGAAGGCTCGTAGCTTACATTCACGTGCCATCTGTTTGGATTCTGAGATTTGCTGCGGCGTCATTTTTTTCTCAACGTCGTTCCGAGTTCTTACCGCGCCTTCATCTCCAGACGCTGCGCCGAGAATGGACCACATCAGTGCACGAACGTAATTTGTGGCTACTGCGTGCCCTTTGAAATACATGCCTCCAAGATTGGACTGAGCTGCCTCGTTCCCCTGTGCGGCGGCCAGCCGATACCACTTTAGTGCTTCGTCGTAATTCTTTTTTGTCCCTTTGCCGCTGTAATACATCACACCGATATCGGTTTGAGCATACGCTTCACCTTGCATCGCTGCCTGTCGAATCCACTTGTATGCCTCTGAATAATCCTGGGCAACTCCTTTCCCGTCAAAATACATGGAGCCCAAGTTGTGCTGGGCACGGGCATGACCCTGTTCGGCAGCCAACCGATACCACTTAGCTGCTTCAGTGTAATCTTGTGCAACACCGAGACCGTCCATATACATCGAACCAATGTAATACTGGGCATCGGGAAACCTCTGATCAGCGGATAGTCTAAAAAGCTTAAGTGCCTCCGTAAAACTGTGTTTGACACCATCACCCATGATGTACATCTTGCCAAGATTAAACTGCGCCTCGGCATTTCCTTGTGCCACTGACAATTGAATCCATTTAATGGCCTCTTGGTAATTTTGAACTCGGCCATACCCGTGGAAATACATCAATCCAAGTTTCATCTGAGCGTCAGAATTCCCCTGCTTTGCAGACTGGCTGTATAACTTCAGGGCAGTTCTATAATCTTGGGAGACAACTTTTCCTTCTTCGTACATCGCTCCAAGGGTGACCTGCGCACGGGCATGGCCAGATGATGCCGCCATTCGAATCCACTTCAAACCCTCTTGCTTGTCCTGCGCAATACCTTGTCCGAGCAGATACTTGCCTCCAAGATTGAATTGCGCATCTGGATTCCGTTGTGCTGCTGAAAGGCGATACCACTTTACGGCCTCAGCGTAATTTTTTGGGACACCTTGGCCGTTGGCGTACATAACACCAAGGTTATATTGCGCCTCGGCATTTCCACGTGCCGCCAGCGATTGATAAGTCTTCACGGCTGCAACGTAGTCTCCTCGGTCATACGCGTCACTTGCAACCTCTAGCGGTCCAGCGAACGCAACACCCAAGCTAAAAATGGAATGCACAACGCAAGCAAAAACGAACGTTACTCGGCGGAGTCGTTGTTTACGTATCATGGTGGGAGACCGCCAATAATTATCAGCTGCCTTCAGTGGTTTGTATGATGTCCAAAAATGAAAAGCAAGCAATATGACGACGAAAAATATAATTAGTAACCCTGCGGCAAATAGCGAATTGCCGAAACTTTCGTAATGGCTAGTAAATATCATTTCGCATGAAAATTGGTTTTGAGAAACTCAAGTCGCTTATCTAATTGAAGTTCAGCTAACGCCAATACAAAGACGTTGCCTATGCCAAGTATGTTTGCATCTTCATCCATAACTTTGACTCCTGATATTTTATGAATTCTGGTTGCAATTGCCCAAATTAGTGACTCTTTTTTGGTATTTTCATCCCCATAGCCTCCCGAGTACTTTGCATATTCAATTTCGCGGTCTCGCACAACGTCATCAAATTCCTGTTTCAGCGCACGGGCTGATACATTTTTTCCTTGGCTTAACTTTAGATACTTCGAAAAAGCAATGGAATATGTCTCAGTAATTTTGTCTCTGAGATTTCCATAGATAGCATCTTGAAATGTGGCCCCGCCTGTGTGCAGTGCCACGCGGCTCACAAAATGAATAAACGCAGAATGGATTTCTGGGTCAGTTCCGACACTTAATTCCTGATTGGTTTTATAGACATCATTTCGTATGATGCTTACCAATGCCGGTACAGCCTCCCATAATGCCAATGCAAGTTCTTTTATTTCGTCATTAAGATCGGGCTTACTAGAAAATAGATTTGATAAAAATCCCATTATTTCTCCTTCCAGTTTATGTGGCAGACATGAAATTTCATCCGAGCCACCTACCTTAATGCATTCTTCTAGATTGCCGACTTAATTCGATAAATTTTTGACGTCGATTTTTGCCAATCTTAGTCTTATCGATCGTAACCCTGCACTTCAACAGATCGAAAATGGCTTGTCTCTCCGACTTCTAGAATGACACGCTGTCATCGTCATTTAGTCTCCATGCATCGTGCTTGATGTTCTTCGCCACTTTTGCCATCTCCTGATTGAAAAGTTCAGCAGGTGCCATGTCTTTCCAACGTTTCAGAATGATTCTCCTCAAAGCTCGGTCGAATAGATTACCGATCTTAGATCCAAGCAAGGCATGAAGAAACGCTATGACGAGTCCCGATTCATGGTATCCGTAGTTGATCAGCTTCCGAATTTCATCTGACAGCACCTTTTCCAACCCGAGTGCATCAAGTTCTGCGAGAGTCATTGGAGGGCTCTGTTGAAGTCCGCCTGCACACACCGCTGCTTCGAGTCGCTCGATGAATTGCTTTGGGCTTGTGGCCCAGACACGACTTCGACTTGCAGAGTAGGCTGACGATGACGCTCCCTGAGGTGCGGCGGGGGACGGGTATGCGGCAGAGCCCTTCGGTTCAGGGTCGCTACCAAACGGGATGTCATCATCCAGGTCACCGAAACCATACGATTCAGCGATGCTGGCGTAAACCTTTGACGCGGGGCCCCTTAATCTACTGGCTAGCGTAACCGGAAGGGAGTAACTCGCTGAAACGGATTTTCGACTGTACGCAACGGTACCAGTCCCACCCCAGCCGGAAGCCAGCATTTGCGGGACTTGGTGAAGCTCTGGCAAGTCTTCCGCTTTCACGTCTCGCTCAGCGATGACCAGGTAACTGGTCCATTCGGACAGCAGTTGATACTTTAATGACAGTGCAAGTGCCTGTTCTTGTGTGGCGCTTTTGATCCTTTGCGCGGCGGCGATGCGCGGCAGCTCCTTTTCCGCGCTTGCCGTTGCTGCTGTTGTCACAGTTATGGGTAGGCCAGCAACCGCAGTGCGCAGGGTTACTGCGCCATTGACGGCTTGCTGGAACCCTGCAAATGCGTGAACAGTATCACCAGCAAAAATAGTCTTTGGCAGTGGCGTGATCCACACCGGCGCGGTGGGCCAGTCAATTTGAACCTGATCAAGCTTTGGTTGGCGCAACCGATGAAATTGCGAAAGAATCTTTTCTGCCATCCCCTCCTGCGGACTGACCAATTCGCACGCGCCACCAGTCGTCCGAGCCAGTGATTCAAGAAACACATCGACCACGGCGCTCCCAACGCCAACAGTAAAGATGCGATGTGCTGACTTAGCAGCAAGTCGAACGAGTTTTGCGTGTTCCTGAATCTCGCCGTCCGTGATAAGCAATACACAAGGCGGGCCCTCTGATCCTCCAATGGCGAACGTGGCGGCCAAGGCCTTCCCCATCTCCGTTCCACCCATGTCCGCATCAAGGTGCTCAAGTTGATTCCATGCCTGGGTAATGAACTCGCCACGTGCCGGGACCATGCGCGGAAAGATGTGCTTGCAGTCGGTGCCAAAGAGTGTGACGTTAAAGCTATCTGTCGGGCTCAGCGCATTAAGGATTTCCAGAGCCGCTTTACGTGCCTGGGTGATGCTTGTGCCAGCCATCGATCCCGAGCAATCAATCAGTAGCTTGACGGTAAGCGGCTTATCAGTATTTGCATCAACTGGCGGAATCCGAATGGATGTGACTGCGATATGTTCATCGCCATCGGGCGTATGAACGCAGGATGATTGAGCCATATCTGATTCAAGCGTCAGAACGAAATCGCGATCCAGAACTGCCTGTCCCGCGAGTTTTGCGGCGATCCCATTGGGCAGTTTTTCAAATGAAATTGGATGGGTGGGGCTTGCAATGGCTGCCGACGCCAATGCACCTTCAACCACAACCGTGAGGCTCAACGGATATTCTGCGTCAATGGACGATTTGGGAATCTGATGGGGCTGCATGCCTGCCGCCTGTGCGTCGCCAAAACGAGGGGCAATTGTCGTTGGCAGGAGAAATCGGAGTTTGGGGCCTTGCCAAGACAGCATGAGGGCATAGCGGTATCGAATGACGGCGGACTCTTTGGCCATAAGGTTGCCGATGCTGGCGGTGTAAAGGCCCGGTCCAGTTTCTTGCAGCATGACGGCACTGTTCCCATCGGTCACGGCGTCTTCGTAGTCGCGCTCGGCTTTCTTGCGTTCAATGACGTGCCCGGCGAGTTTATTGCCGGCAATCTCGACCTCGAGGCCGAGCAGCACAGCGCCGATTGGCAGCGGGAAAGTGTAGACCGTCTCTATGTTTGTATCGCGGGGGTTCACATAGGATTGTTCGACCTCCACCTCTGCGATAAGTTCATGCAGGCGGGCTCGGACGTTGACCCCTTTGAGCGCGACCTTCCGGTTTTGGTTATCCCTGAGGATGGAAATGTCTTCTTCATTTGTTGACATGGTTATTCCCTTTGTTAATTTCTTCATAGAGAGCGGTTACGCCGTGAAATAGGGCACGCACTTGCTCAGAACTTAAGCCAGCACGACCAGGCTCCAACGTGATCTCCAGTCCGTCAGCTATGACGAGATGACTCCAGACCTCAACCGTTCCAGCGCCGCGCGGGCGAGGTGGTGGCAGGAGGCCGGTTTCTGGCGCGGCAAGAATTTCGCGGATGCGGTCTAAGGAAAGCCCAGCGTTCTGCCACTTGCGGATGGTGAGCAGTTGGTCAACGTGGGTGGCTGTGTAATAGGCCGCCTTTTTTTCGCCAATGGGTCGATCGACTAGCCCTAGCTGGATGTAGTAGCGAACCGTACGCAGCGGCAATTCGACGAGCGTCGCGAGTTCGTCGATGGAGTGGCGTTGCTGAGAATTTTCGTTCATTCAGCAATCATACACACAAATACTGTTTATTACAACTGTATAATAAATGCATCGGTTTACGCTGCCACTCACGTCGCGGCTAAACCCTACAATTTTGCGAAGGGGGCGCGCACATGGCTGTTCTAACTGAAGGTATTTCCGTTGTCATTAGGCGCGATGCCATCGAGGCAAAGCTCAACGGAGGATGGCAAGCAGTTCTGGACCATGCTCCCAAACGAACGCTATGCACCGATGGCCTGCTTGCAAGCGTTGGATTCAAGCGGCCGGATGATGTCGAAAGATTCATTCAATTTTTGGAGCGTTCAGGTCTGGTATTTTTGGAAGACGGTACAGCGAAAGACATTTCTGTCGTGGACATGCTTACGGGTCCGACAGTAAATACGCCATGGCTTGAATTCCTTGGTAAGGCTAAAGCGGGGACGGTCTCTTCCAGCTGGCTCTTTGAAGGCCCGCGCGACAAGGGTTCTGGCACTTATTTGCAAAGCTTGAGCATGGAAGTAGCAGTTCCGTACGAGTGGACTTATGAGGAATCCCTTACTGCTCAACATAAGTTCATACCGAAGTTATCGGATGCCTATACGGCGGGTCATGCTGCAGCTGAGCGAGGAGACTATAAAGAGGCAATGAGGTGGTTCCGCAAGACCGCTGTTCAAGGGTCGGTGGAAGCCCAATTTAGCCTCGGACTTTTGTACTTTGAAGGCCGTGGTGTGCAGCAGGACTACGCCGAGGCAATCAAGTGGTTTCACAGAGTCGCCGAGAAGGGGCATGCCGCCGCACAGCGCAACCTCGGCCTCATGTACCTACTTGGTCATGGCGTAGAGCAGGATTACAACCAGGCAATCACCTGGTATCGCAGGGCTGCTGATCGGGGTGACGCTGTTGCCCAATGCAACCTGGGTTACATGTACGAAACCGGGCAAGGGGTTGCGAAAGATTTTGCTGAGGCAGTGAAGTGGTATCTCAAGGCTTCCAACAAGAAATTTTCAGTTGCCCAATGCAACCTCGGTGAAATGTACGAGAAAGGCCAAGGCGTCACTTTAGACTTTGTAGCGGCTTACCAATGGTATAGCTTGGCGGCTTCGAACGAGAACGAAGCTGAGATCGTGAAGGACGCAGTGAAGAACCGAGACCTTATCGCTGCAATGATGACCGACGCGCAGATAGCTCAGGCGGAGCGCCAAGCGCGCGACTGGGTGCCGACATGACATCGAGGTAGTGATTAGCTCGGCGCGCGTCAAGGTAGTTGTCGCCTCGTTCATGCAGCCAACTGCTGAATAGGCTTGTCGGCAGAGTAGTCTCGGATGACGCTGTCGCGCTCGGGGTTGAGGGTGACTGCTCCAACT
>CAIQPV010000657.1 GCA_903873725.1 uncultured Nitrosomonadales bacterium | reverse complement strand
TCGGATCACGGGCAGTCGTCTCAGGCGCAATTAGACCGGTTACCGCAGCGCATGCGCGAATCGCTTGCCAGGCTGATGAAGCAAAGTTAAGGGAGAGTTTGAATGGACGAAACCACGCGCAAAGACATCGCCGACTTGAACAGGAGATTCCTTTACCTCGCCAGGCAATTGGCTTCTGACGAACAGTCTAACCTGCTGGCCGGAATACCCGGAGAAGCGCTTGAGCTGATTAAAAGCATGACGTTTGACGAGCTTGACGCACTTGCAGAAGACATGGTCGCCCCTTGTTTTACGTTCAAGTTTAACGATGCGACATTCCGAGCATTGGTTGAAAGAAAACCCTCCAGACGCGCGTACATGACGAACATTCTCGTTTCGCAGCCGCAGGCGTGATGAACACCGACGAGCTCTTCATTAAAAACCATATCAGCGCCACCAAGCTGGTTCGCGAGGGCATGCGCATTCCGCTTGTACACGCCATGACCGGGGTCGCCTGGCGATCTTTGCGCAAGATATGGCAAGACACGTACGGCGACACCACTCCGCTGCCCGGAAGGCTGCCTGACAATACGCTTTCATACATCAAGTACGGGCAGACTTCGCTCTTGTTGTCCACATTGGTGGCCGTGTATTTAACCGTGGAAAAGAGAGCAAACCCGCAAATCGCATCACAAGCCGAGATGTTTATTCAAACGTGGGAGTCAAGAAAGCTCTTCGCCAAAAGCGGTATGGCGATTGACATCAACGCGGCATGGTACGCAATCCGGGACGTAAAGGCCGGATTGGTGTCATGGGGCAGATGCAAGCAATGCAAGGCGACATACATTTTCGATACCGGGTTCAGGGAAACAAGCAAATGTCCTTATTGCGGTGAGCGCGACATAAAAATCATTGGGCCTGAGAAGCAATGAGAAAAATAATGCCAACCATTGTTGCCGGTGTGATGTTTGCCCAGGTCGCATATGGGCAGGCAGATAACGCCTGCTTTGAGCAAGCGGCAAAACGCTATCGCATTTCAACTCAGATTCTGAGGTCAATCTCCCGCGTGGAGTCTGGTGGGAACCCGGCAGCATTTCACCGGAACGCTAATGGGAGTTTCGATATTGGACATATGCAGATCAACTCTGTCTGGTTGCCGACCCTTGCCAAATACGGGATCACCCAAGATCGCCTGACAAATCCGTGCGTCAACACCCATGTAGGTGCCTGGATATTGGCAAACAATTTTCAACGGTTGGGTTATGGATGGAACGCCGTTGGCGCGTACAACGCAAAATCGCCGGATAAAGCGACTGCATACGCCAGAAAAGTTGCAGCAAACCTGCGCAATGAAGAGGTGGACATTGATTAAACGACACGCAGCGGTTTTGATCCTGGCGATGGCATCCTCAATCCTGTTGGTGGGGTGCAATAACCCATCCAGGGTCTATCTGGACAAGATCGTCAATGTCGAGCCGAGCATTGGATATCTTGACGGGAAATTCCGCATCTGCCGAGAGAATTGCCCGAAGCGCACAGTGAAGATCATGGACGATGCTGACTACGTAGTCATGCAAGCTCCTCCGGTCAGCATCCCGCAACCCAAACCGCCAATAACTGTGCCCGCCAGCATCGCAGCACCCGTCACCGAACACGTTGACATTTTTATGGTGCAGTTCGAGTTCGGCAAGAGCGCGCCGACCAACGATGGGTACCGAGCCATCGCCTTGCTCACCGAGGCAGCCAGACAAACAGCAGTCGCCATCGATTTGATCGGCGAAACGGACGATATAGGCACACAAAATTACAACGACAAACTGGCATCCAGACGGGTGAATTTTGTGGCGCGCTGGCTCAAATCGCACGGGGTGAATGCAAAAATTTCTGTTGAAGCAAAAGGGGGATGCTGTCACCCGGCACCATACGACAAGACAGAAGCGGCGTTGCAGGAAAAGCGCCGCGTTCAAGCAGAAGTGAAGCATGTGACCGAGAAAGGAGAGCGCCCACAGAAATGATTATCGACAACCGCAGCAAACCTACTATTCAACAATTTATCAAAGGAATTGAACATGAGAAATAAAGTTATCGTCTCGCGCATTGCCCTTCTGTGCGTGATGCTCGGCATTCCGGCTTTCGCCTTCGCCGGTACAACGGGGACAGAATTTCTGGCTCTGTACACCTGGATCAACGACGTCGTTACCGGCTACCTTGGTCGCGCAATCGCAATGGCATCTGTGGCCATCGGCGCACTGATGTCTGTCGCCAAATCGAACCCGATCCCCATTCTTGTCGGTATCGGTTTTGCGATTTTCCTGCAATACACGCCAACGATCATCACCGGCATTTTGACCGCGACGATCTAGGGGAAATGCGATGAATGAGACGGGCTATATTCCGCGCACCTTGGACAAACAAGAACAGTTCCTGTTGTGGGATATAGACCAATTCATCATAGCCGTGCTGCTTATCGGCATTGGTTTGTCCCTGGGGATGATGATCGGAGGGATTGTGTGCGGCAGCTTGGCTGCCTGGCAGTACGGCAAGCTCAAAGCGGGAAAGCACGCAAAGTTTGCTGTCCACTCAATTTATTGGTGGGTGCCAAGCAGCATATTTGTCAAAACTGCCGTCACTCCCCTGTCACACGAACGCTATTTTTTGGGCTAATCCGTGATTTCAAAAAAATACATTTCCACGAGCAGCAATAAATCCAGCGAGATCACTTTTCTCAGGCTGGCAGTAGGCGCTCTGTTGCTCATCATCCTTGTTGAGGGAATGGTTCTGCAAAAAACGCTGGGTATGGAGAAGACGGTAATCGTTCCACCGGTAATCGAAAAAAGTTTCTGGGTATCCGGCAACCAAGTATCCAAAAACTATCTTGAGCAAATGGCCTACTGGTACGCGGGATTGGCATTAAACGTAACCCCCTCCACAGGGGAGTATCAGAAGCAACTGTTTCTGCATTACGCAACCCCATCCGACATTGGACGGCTCGCCGCAGACATGGCATTGCGGCTCGGCTTTTTGAGCAAAAACAACACGTCCACGCTCTTCACAGCGCAAACACTGAACACGGATGAAAAATTGATGAAGGTGGCCATTGTTGGCCAACTGGACACCTTCGTGGGAGACAAGCGCGCAAGCGCCAGACGCACGGCGTTTGTTGTCGGTTTCAAGTATTTAAACGGGAGACTCTATGTCAGTGAATTCAAGGAAACAAACGAACAGGATATGTTTGGTACTGGCGCTGCTGCTAAGTAGTTTTCAGGCTGCGGCGGCACAGATTCTGTTTCAGGGGTCGCCATCCGAATCGACGACCGCAACGGTATCACGCAATGAGCCCAACCTGCTCAAGGTGGAGGGTCGCAAGATCAAGCGCATCTATGGGACTGAAGGCCTGTTTACGGTTACGCCAGAGCAAGATACAGGTGTGGCATGGTTAAAACCGACCACCGACAAGCCGCTGATGAGCATCTTCATTACCGATGACACGGGCCAGCACTACAAGCTGCTGTTGAAGGTAGAAGATATTCCGGCAGAAACGATCATCATCAGGGGTAGCAAAGGCAATGCCCAGCAATCCAGTGGCATCAAGAATGAGCCGCGAAACGAAGAAATCCTGAGCACCATCATGGCGCTCCATGACGGAGAAGGCGATCCGAAGAGCGAGCTTATTCCATTGTGGAAGGGCGTTAAATTCGAGCTACTCAGGTCTCTTGATCTAAGAGGGTTGCGCGGCGAGGCTTACCTGCTGACCAACACCTCGGACAAGCAGGTGGTCATGGATGAGCGCGAGTTCTACCGCGACGGTGTACAGGCCGTGTCGATTGAAAAACTGGTGCTGGAAGCCGGAGATTCAACCGCAGTATTCGTTCTCAGCGAGGGCGAGTGATGTCCAAACTATCGGAGAAGCTCGCAAGCCTGACACCCAGGGCTCGCCAGTACATCATGCTCGGCGGAGCCGGAGCGGTATTCACGGGCCTGGTGGCGGGTAGCGTTGCCCTTTGGGATAGCCATCCTGCAGCCCTGCCCACCCCCACTACCCAACAACAACCCACCAACATTTCGGCACCCGGATCATCGGTTGACCCAAAAGATGTCTGGATGACGCAATCCGCCGCGCAAATGAAGCAGATGGATGATGTCATCAAGGAATTGAAACAGCAGATGGCAGAAATGGGTGCAAAGGCATCAGCCGCATCAGCAACAGATATGCAGCAACAATCAATTCTGCCACCGCTCCCGCCAATGCCATCGCAACCGTTGCCTGGATCGAGGCCGCCAACAGACAAGCCTGATCTGCCCGTGCCGACAACGCAACGAGATAGCGGGATTGCATCTTTTGAGGTCAGCAGCACCCAGGAAGCCAAAAAGGATCCCGCAGCACCAGCAGACACAAAGACGGGTTACGTGCCAGCCGGATCGTTCGTGCGCGTCGCGCTTCTGGGTGGCCTTGATGCACCAACGGGCGGACAGGCGCAAACCAACCCCCAACCAATTCTGATGCGCACTCAAGACAACGCATTCCTGCCCAACCGTTACCGATTTGAAATCAAGGAATGTTTCATCCTTGCATCAAGTTATGGCGACATCAGCTCCGAGCGAGCATTTGCCAGACTTGAGAATTTGTCATGTGTGCGCCGCGATGGCAAGGCGGTGGATATGGCAGTCAAGGGTTACGTGGTTGGCGAAGATGGCAAAGCCGGGATGCGCGGCAGGCTCATCAGCAAGCAGGGCCAGATACTGGCCAACGCGCTGCTCGCCGGCATTGGCTCGGGAATCGGGCAAGCGTTCCAGAATAGCGCGACCACACAATCCATCAGCCCGCTCGGATCAACCTCGACGGTCAACCAAGGGCAGCAATTCAAGAGCGGGATCAGTTCCGGAGTGGGCAAAGCACTCGACAGGCTCAGCCAGTATTACATCGACCTCGCTGAAAAATTGTTCCCGGTGATTGAAATTGATGCCGGGCGAACGGTTGAAGTTGTATTCACCAAGGGCTTTGCATTTGGGGATGGCCTTAATGCGGAACAAGAGGGGACATACAGCGATATCTGGGTACGCGGCAGAAGGGCACTGAACAAATCCCTCGATCCGTCTGAATAATCAATCGATACAAGGAGAGCACATGAAGTTCAAGAATATTGTAATTGGGGTGGCCGCTGCTGCTGCCATTTGTGTCACGACCGCACATGCCGCTGACAGCGAAGACATGGTTATGGAAAAGATGTTGCGCGGACTGTATCCGTCCACGCAGATTACCAGTGTGCGCAAGACGGAAATAGGCGGGCTTTTTGAAGTCGATATGGGCAAAAACATCGGCTACACAAACAGCGAGGGGCGGCTCTTCATTTTTGGCCACATCTTTGACATGAAGACGCAGCAGGATCTGACGGTACAGCGTCTCGACGAATTAAACGTGGTGAGTTTCGCGGAGTTGCCACTCAAGGATGCCATCAAGACTGCGCGAGGGGATGGAAGTAGAATCCTGGCGGTTTTTTCCGATCCGGATTGCCCTTATTGCAAGAAGCTGGAGCAGGAATTGCTCGGGCTGGACAACGTGACGATCTACACCTTCCTGTTTCCACTGGATGGACTGCACCCGGATGCATCGAATAAAGCAAAGTTTATATGGTGCTCTGCGGACAAATCGGCAGCATGGCGCGACTATATGCTGCACGCCAAAGTTCCGGCGACAAACAAGAGCTGCGACAACCCGATAGATCGTAATGTCCAGCTTGGGCAAAAGCTCAATTTCAACGGCACGCCCACACTGGTGGCCGCCGACGGTCGCGTGATGCCCGGAGCTGCGCCGATTGAACAGATTGAAAAATGGCTAGCCGGGAAAGGAGGCAACTGATGCGCTCCTCCATCGCAACCCTGGCGCTGCTCTGCATCTGGCTGCCCGGATGCAGCATGACTGGCATGGATGCCCAGAAATCGTTCTCCTGTAAAGCACCTCCTGGTATCAGTTGCTCCTCCCTGTCCGGGGTCTATGCCAACGCGGTGGTGGGCAATCTGCCGGATTCGACCACCAAGCCAGCCACTCTTTATGGCAAAAAGGATCAGGAAAAAAGCACAGTTGTGGGTGAAGCGCCCACAACCGGCGCGCCCGTGTTGAGTGTGCCGACAGTCTTGCGCGTGTGGATTGCCCCGTGGGAAGACAACAGAAATGTGCTGCACGATCAGACATTCCTGTACGCCGTTGCAGACCCCGGTCACTGGCAAGTTGCCCACAGCAAGCAAAAAATCGCCGAGCAATACCGCGTATTTATGCCGGCAGCAAAGCAGGCGCAACAACCGGAATCGAAGCCCGCGCAGCCGCAATATCAGCTACCCCAGACACAGCAACCACAATCCGCAAACTAAGATGTCATTTGCCTCCACCATCAAGCGCGCATTCTTTCACGAACGATACAGCCGACCGGATGCCTTGCCGCGCAGTCTGATCGAGCGCTTCGTTGCCTTGCCAAGGCTGACAGGCATACTGCCCTACGTCGGCTGGCTAGCTGACGAACGCATGTTTGTCCTTGATCAGGGCGGGTTCGGGGCAACCGAACAATTTTCTATCGGGTTCGCCATTGAGTTAGCCCCCCAGACGGGTGCTACGGATGAGATGGAAAAGATACTGGCCAGCTTGTTCATTTCATGCCCGCCAGAAACAGGCATCCAGGTATCGCTCTACGCCAGCACAGACATCAATCAAACGCTGCAAGCCCAAACAGCGTTGATAAAAAATGCAGAGCTGATCGATATTGCCGAGCGTCGCAACAAGTATTACCAGAGCGGCACAGGAAAATCCCTGTTGGCAAACAACAGCTACCTGCTCAGGAATTTCAGATGTGTCATTTCCATTTCCCTGCCGCTTTCGCCGTTCGCACCAACGGAAGTAGAGGAGGCTATCAGGACGCGCGAGAGTATCCATGCGACGCTCAGGTCGGCTTATCTTGACGGGTTTGACTGGACACCGGATCACCTGCTGAATTTTGTGGGCGACTTCTTCGATCACGAGCGGGTGTTCATTTCCGATACGGATGCCCGCAGTGCTGATATGAGGGACAAGCTGGTTATGAAATACAACCCGGATCGAATCATCCGCGAGCAATTATCCAACCATGAGATTGCATCCTGTGTCAGCGATCAAGGCATACGGTTTTGCAAGAGCGGCGGAAAAGAAACGGTCATGCAGCTTTTCTCGGTCAGAAACTACCCGAAGTACAGCCGGTTAAATCACATGGGCAGCATGATCGGTGATCCTTATCAAACGGCTTTGTCCATGCCCTGCCCATTTTTAATCACGATGGGTGCGATTGTGCAGGATCACGAATCGGCAAGAACTTACACGCTAATGAAATCGGCCCGCGCCACACAGAACGCGGCCTCGTACATGGCAAGATTTCAGCCAGACCTTCAGGATCGCAAGCGGGACTGGGATTTTGTGCTCAAGACCTTCGATGAAGGCAAGAGCACGCTGCGCATGTACCACCAAGTCTGCCTGCTATCGACTGTTGAGGAGGCCTCGCGCGCCGAGCACGCGGTCAAGGCGGTATGGCGCGCCCGTGGTTATGACCTTACGCGCGACTACTATCTACAGCACCAGGCATTCGCTTCATCGCTGCCGATGACGCTGGGCAGGCCGATGCAAAAAGACCTCAATACCTTTGGCCGGGTGTATACCAAGACGCTCGACAACGCGGTGATGACCTCGCCGCTGATCGCAGAATGGAAGGGCACCAAAACCCCGTTGATCACCCTGTTCGGGCGGCGCGGGCAGATCATGTCCTTCGATCTCTTCGATAACACCGGAGGGAACTACAATTTCGCGGTGGCCGCGCTATCCGGTTCCGGCAAGTCCGTGTTCGTGAACGAAATGGCGTACCGCTATCACGCAGCCGGTTCCAAAGTCTGGATCATTGACGTGGGGCGCAGTTACAAAAACCTGTGCGAGCTGATGGATGGCGAATTCATCGAGTTTGCGGACGAGCGGGAAAACACACTGTGCCTCAACCCGTTCTCGATGGTCAGGGACATCAATAACGACATGGAAATGCTGCTTCCGCTACTCGCGGAAATGGCGAGTCCGCGCGAGCCGCTCAACAACTTCTGCTATACGGCACTCTCGTCCGCCATCAAGCAGGTATGGGACGCAAAGGGGGGCGACACCACCATCACGGATGTCTACGACCTGCTGCGCACCGGAAAAATCAATGATGCGGCAGAAAGAGAGTCGGAGCTGATGCACATGGCGGTGGCCCTCGAACCCTACACAAAATACGGCGTCTATGCGAGCTACTTTGAGGGGCCGGCAACAATTGAATTCACCAAGGACTTCATCGTGCTTGAGCTTGAGGAGCTCAAGAGCAAAAGAGACCTTCAGGCGGTGGTGATGCAGATCATCATGTATCGCATCACCCAGGAAATGTATCTGGATCGTTCGCGGCGCAAGATCGTCATTATCGATGAAGCGTGGGATCTGATGGGCAGCGGCAGCAGCGGGCACTTCATCGAAGCGGGGTATCGCCGTGCGAGAAAGTATGGCGGCGCGTTCGGCACGATCACCCAAAGCGTTGATGATTATTACAAGACCGAGGCCAGCAAAGCGTCGATCAACAATGCGGACTGGTTGTTCCTGTTGCGGCAGAAGCCGGAAAACATAGACCGCCTGGGCAAAGAAGGAAAGCTTCACATTGATGAGTGGATGAAGCGGCAGCTATCGAGCGTTTCCACGGAACACGGCCATTACTCGGAAATATTTGTGCATAGCCCCATGGGCTCAGGAATTGGACGCTTGCTGCTTGATCCATTCTCGAT
>CAIQPV010000656.1 GCA_903873725.1 uncultured Nitrosomonadales bacterium | reverse complement strand
GCTGGCCAGCCACTCCCATGTAATGCCCGTCACGCGAGAGCACCTGATCGATCATCTCGATCCACTGCGAGGGCATGGCCGAACAAACGGCCATTTTCTGCACGTTGATGATCATTTCCGGCGTTAGATCGGTTGCCGGATACGTCGAATACCGATCAGGCGATGGTCCCGCATCAGTTGAAACACGGGCGCCGTAAGCCATCCAGCTACGTAGATCACGCTCTAGATCTGTACGGCTTCTCGGAGATCCTGATGCAATCGGCGATATTGTCGGAAGTTTCACCGACGGCGGTTGAAGCGGCGCGCGGAAACTACGCGCTATGGCTTCGACGCGGCCAATCAAACTGCCGATTTGATCCGCAAGGGCCATCACGACTCCTAATTAAAGCACTCGCGGACCGCGCGGGACAAAAGATATAGCGTGTAGCTGTCCAGGTCCGGGGGGAAGCGTTTTAGTTCCAGGGCGCGGCGCTAATCGGTAAATTGGATAAGTGCCTGCATCTATTCCATGCGCCCATTCGTTATGTTTCAGCTTTCGACGGGCGGCCTGGCGTTCTGTTGTCGCCCTGCGGTTACATTCAGCGAAATAGATGCACTTCGCCGGGTCAATCAGCATCTTATCGCGGCGCAACAAATCATTATAAACATCGAGGCGTTCGCTAACAAACGGATTGCGCGCCTTGCCGGTTTTACCGCGCGAATCTTGCGGCGGAATGATCGTCCAATGGACACCATCAACCGAGTGTCCCTCGATTACCTCAAAGCTGGTGCGCTCGTCACTATCTCGGTCGTGGTAATCGCCTTGGAAGCCCGAGCTTGCATCACCAATCCAAAGCAGCGATGAAGGGTTATAATCCCGTCCATCCTCCGCGCCCCATATCGAGAATGTCTCAATCCAATAGGCCGTAGTCCAGCGCCGTTCGCCTACAAACTCATCAACTGCGCAAAAAAGCGGATCATCCGGATCGCCGAAAATCTTGTAAATTACCGCCGTGATAAATGGCCGCTGATCGAAGTCAACACCGCCGACATAACTCCATTTTCCGTAATCGCCCTTTTCACTGGCGACGATATGGGTAATATCTTTTAGGCCAATGTCAGGCGGCAAGTGAAGATGCCGGTGCTTATCAAACTCCCAACAGGCTTTCTCTTGCGGGCGGCGCCATTCACCTTCTACGTCACCAGCGCTAAGGGATGGATCGATAACGGTTACAATTCGCCCAGCTCGATGCCGAGCAATCTGATCGATTGATTTGTTTTTTTTTGAGTCTACATGAAAGTATTTAATACCAATCGGATCGACCTTTTTCCCACCAGCGACTGCAAGCAAGTCATCGTCAATTTTTTCTTTGACATCAAATAGCCATTCCCCGCGGCTATCCCCTCCCCTTGGGGGATTACACGCCAGAATGACCAATCCATTCAGATCGGACGCGCCAAGGATAATGTTGGCTACGGCGCGCCCAGCCATTTTCTGTGGCTCGTTTACAAATGCAATGTCGACGCGCCCCTGGCGAAGAGCGTCTGGATCGTCCGCCGACAGGAGCCTAAGAACCGGCCCATGATGGAATAAAAACTCATGTTCCGGCGCTTGCCTGTGGCGATACCACCCCGAGGGAACGTGCGTGAGAATCCACTGCTCAAGCTCAAATCTCTCACGGAATGATTTACACACAACCCATGAGATTAATGACGTTTTTTGGCCGGGAGAAATCGGGACATCAACGCAAGCGGCAATAACGGCGGCGCTGGCGATAAATGTTTTTCCGCCGCGTCGATCCCCGCCCAACATTGCAACTTGAGTTTCTCTGTTTTCTGTCCCTCTGCGACCTTCACGAAAATCAGCGAGCCATCCGGCAAACCATTCAACAAATTCGTATTGAGACTCTTGGAGTTGGACTACAACGGACTTTCGTGCATCACGTTCTTCAGGATCTAGAAACTGCCCAAACGTCTGATCCCAACATCCGCCAGCAGTGAGGAGTGAAGCCCCTGCCTGATTAGTTAGGTCTAATCGTAAATCAAGATACCGGTCCGGGCCTTCGAGCGCTGCTTCCACCGCGCGCAGTCTTTGAACGAGGGATGGCATTTACGTCCTGCACATTTACTGCACCTTTATCCTTGACCCCCGCCATCAACTCTTCAAGTCGGCCGGCAAGTTGTTCAAGTTCGGCGCGGTTTTGCATCAATCCGTGAGTCCCGGTCATTTTGTCGAGCAACTTCCACTTATCTTCCGGACTGACCCGCGAACTGCGAAGCATTTGACGAGTACCTAATTCATGGGCGGCCGCAATGAATCCAGACGATCCTGCCGGATATTCTTCAAGTAATGCCGCGAATTCGGCAGTGCATCGTTCGGCTTCATCGTCACCAGGGAGCGGAATTCCTACGTCCTTGGCTCGCTTGCGAACCTCTTTCACGTCAGAGGAGTGTTTCTCGATTCGCTTTTTCTTGTACCCTGATCCGCTAAGCCTGGGCTTGCGCAGTTCCGGTGGAAGTGGAGGTCTGCCCATTTTCGGATTCCGATCCGGGAAAAACACAAAACTGTCCAGCCACATCTCGCACGGGGTAAATAAGACCAGAGAAACTAGGCGAATAATTGCGCCCTTAAAAATGTAATAGTTTTAACTGGTTAGCTGGTGGTTTAGTTATTGCGCTTATCCCACCCGCCGGGACTCTTTGCTTAGCCTCCTAGCTG
>CAIQPV010000655.1 GCA_903873725.1 uncultured Nitrosomonadales bacterium | reverse complement strand
TCAATTGTTCCAGCAATAGTCAGTTCCTCGTTATATGCTGGTAATATAATTGCCACAGTCGCCATTAGCACTTCCATTTAAATAACACGATAACGGTCACTCGGTTGTTGCTCCACTTGCTGAAGTGGCGGAGTAATTTTAGCTTCGAGAGACAATAACTTGGATTTGTTCAATTGTCTAGAGTATGGACACCACTTAACGTTTATCTGACTGCATGAGCATACCTCTTTCCCTCTCCGCCTGGCTGAGACAATATGCGCCATGGGCGCTGGTGCTGGTTAGCGCGGTTGTTGCGGTTGCCTCCTACCTGCAAGCACTGAACTACCCATTTATTTCTGACGATACTTTATACATCGTCAACAATAATAATCTGGCCGAACTGCGTTTGCCTGAGCTGTGGCGACTTTTGGTCGCACCATACAATCCAACTTTTGAATTTCTTCCGTTACGTGATCTTTCCTACTGGGTTGACCTCGCACTGTTCGGCCAAAACCCTGCTGCCTTCCGCTGGCATAACATTTTGCTGTACTTGCTTTGCCTGCCGCTGATTTACGCTACCACGGCGAACTTGTGGGGTTATTTCCGTCCGGAAGACAGGGCAACTGTGCCATGGGCTGCGGCGGCTGTCACTGCGCTATTTGCGTTACATCCCGCGTTGGTCGAATCGGTGGTGTGGGTCAGCGGGAGAAAGTACATACTTCCGAATTTCTTCTCGATGCTTGCATTATGGCTGGCCGTAAAGGTCAAAAGGGAACAGGGGTTTTCATCACGCTATGCCCTGGCTACGCTGGTTGCATTTGTGGCGCTGATGTTCTCGAAGTCATCCTACGTCACGGTGGCGCCGATTATTGCCATGCTTTGGGTCATCTTCTGGAGGGACATCTCCTTACCGCGCAGACGCCGTTCTCTACTACTGTGGCCTCTCGCCATCTTGTTATTGGCGGTATTTTTGTTGCTGATTTTTATTGTGAACAACAAAGGGGTCGATACCGTTCCATTTTACTTTGGCGTTGAGGCAGTCACCAGGTCGTTGGCTGTGCTGGGAGGACTGACCCGGATTGCCGTCAGCGCGGAAGCGCGTCATTTTTATTACCCGGTATTCGAAGACAAATGGTTTCCGGCAATGGTTGCCTTGGGGGGAGCGGTTCTTTGCGCGGCAGGATGGGGAGTGGCGATGCTCCTGCGTAAACGCTCTCTGGAGGGATTGACCCTGATTATCTTTTTGCTGTTGTGCCTGCCTTACCTGCAACTGGTTCCCGGCAAACCGCCTTCTCTGGTTGCAGACCGCTACGTCGCGCTCGCGATATGGCCGGTCACCGTGCTGATAGTGGTGCTTGCGTGGCGGTTCAAACCACTGCCGTGCACGGCTCTGTTGTTTTGTGTTGCGCTGCCCTGGCTTTACCAAACCGTGGAACGACCGCACGACTGGCGCAGCGAAATGGCTCGGGTTGACGTTGATTTTCGTGCCTATCCTGAATACTACGTGCCTGCTGTTTATATGATTACCTCACAAATCAATAACGGGTTATATCGCGAGGCAAACGAAAATGCCAGCCATATAACTTCCCCCGAAATCCGCAATGTCATAGCCAAACTGATTCGGGCTGACCGCATTGCACGTGTCGATTCAGTGTTATCCGGCAATCCCCATGAGGCGATCATTCTTTTTCTCGAACTGGAGCAGATGCTTGACCAGCGACCAAACCAGGCCAGGTGGGATACCCCTCTGATATTTAGTTGGTCGAATCTCACGATTATCCTTTCAAATGAATGGCAGTCTTTAGCCGAGCGTTTTCCGGATAATGTAACTGTGCGCTACAACACAGGACAGTATCTGTTCAATTTACAATTTTATAAAGCTGCCGCAGTTCATTTGCGCGCGGTAACCGAATCGCAAGACACACCAGAGTTCGCGCGTGGTACAGTCTACAAAACACTTGGTCTTGCCCTGCTGGGCAGCAAGCAAGTTGTCGCAGCGGAGGCTCCTCTCCGCAAGGCATTGGAACAGCTTCCCCCCGATTTGCAGGCGAATTGCGCACTCTCGGAGGTATATAGCCAGGAAGGCAGATTTGCAGAAGCTGCGCGTGCTGAAGCCCAATGTCCTGGAACCGGCCCACCCAATTAGCGGAAAAATAAAATTAGTGCTGGAATCAAGTTACCCATAAAAATGAACAAGAACCAGCAACCGCATAAGACCAAGCAATGGAACATCAACGACATGAATTACCGTGAAAAATTGTCCAATTATTTTCTCCAACGTAACCGGGGCTGGATACTCTCGCTGTTCGCTGCGGTATGTCTTGTCTATTTGCCATTTATCGGCAACCCATTCGTGTTTGATGATGTGCCTTTCTTTTCCGGCGATATAGCCGGTCACTATACGCATTCGTTATTTCAATTTGAGCTGCGCTGGCTGCCTTATGCCAGCCTGGGCTGGACTACAGCTATCTTCAGCGATGCGCTGCCGCATCCTTTCCATTTGGGCAATTTGTTGCTGCACGCGGCCAATGTTGTCCTGCTGTTTTTTTTACTCCGCAAACTGGCAAGCGCAGCAATTCACGATGGTGAAAAATCCTCTGCTGCAATTTGGGGCGCATGGTTTGGCGCCTTGATATTTGCTTGTCATCCCGTCGCGGTTTATGCGGTCGGTTATGTGATTCAACGCAGCATACTGATGGCAACGCTGTTTTCCCTGATCGCGCAACTGGCCTATTTGCGCGGCTTGCTGTCAGGCCAGAATCGCTGGCTGCTGTTGGCGGTGGGCGCTTATTTGCTGGCGTGTTATTCCAAGGAGCACAGCGTAATGGTTCCCGCTCTGCTGGCAGCACAAACCATTCTGGTGAGAACCAAAATCAAAACCGTAAAAGGAGTGCTATGGTCAACATGGATTGCATTTACCGCTATTGCAGTGTTTATGGTTGTATTGGTATTGCACTTAAATGGCGCGCAGGGCGTTACCTACGAACCCTTTGCTGCGAATTCGCTTGAACAGCATGGACTGGTTGAAAGCACCTCCACTCTGCACGGGTTGAGCGCACTATCTCAAGCCGGATTATTTTTCAAATATCTGTTGCTGTGGTTGATACCTGATCCGGCATGGATGTCGATAGATATGCGCGTGCATTTTGTTGCCTCTTGGCTGGATTGGCAGGGGTGGCTGGGGGGGCTTGGTTTTATATCGTATGGGGTGCTGGGTGGCTGGCTGTTACTGCGCCCGGGATGGATAGGGTTCGCCGGATTGGCGCTGCTCTACCCATGGCTGCAATTCATGGTGGAATTTCCCGCTATTCGGGTTCAGGAACCTTTCGCCCTCTACCGCAGTTATTTGTGGATGCCGGGCATGATGCTGTTTTTTCCGTTGTTGCTGGCTAAACCGCTTACCGCAGCTAGTGTTGAAGTATTACCCAGCATAAAAACTAAAACACTGCTTGGAATGGGATTTATTGCAGTGCTACTTATTTCTTTGGCCTGGAATCGTTGGTGGGTGT
>CAIQPV010000654.1 GCA_903873725.1 uncultured Nitrosomonadales bacterium | reverse complement strand
TTTACTAATGAGTTTTATTAGAAGCTCAGGGGTGATGGACTTGGCGAATGACCGATGTTGAGCAGTGAATTATGGCCACCCAAGGGCAGCATTGGGTTAATGGAGAAATTAGACCCGCCGAATTGCTTGTAGCGAAGCGGTCACTCGCCAAGGGCAACAACGGGTCGAAAGCGCTACTTGGCCAATGGCCGGTATCGGGGAGTGAATTTTGATTATCGGCTGTCGCTTGTGGGTGATCAAGAGACCATCGGTATCACCAATTCCCATCAGACTGAGGGGCTGCAACCTGACGTGAAGCAGTCGCTCAAATGCTCCACCTTGTAGGTCGGCAGACCCTACGTTCTAATCATTATTCCATCCCCAACAACGCGTTGACAAAATCCTCCGCCGCGAACGGGCGCAGATCGTCCAGCCCTTCGCCCACGCCGATGAAACGTACCGGGATCGGATGCGCTTTGGCAATGGCAGCGATTACACCCCCCTTGGCAGTGCCGTCCAGTTTGGTAAGCACTAACCCTGTGACATTTAACGCCTCGTCGAACGCTTTGACCTGACTCAGCGCGTTTTGCCCGGTGTTGGCATCCAGTACCAGCAATATCTCGTGGGGTGCGTCGGGCAACGCCTTGGCGGTAACGCGCTTGACTTTCTTGATCTCTTCCATCAGGTGTGCTTGCGTGGACAAGCGTCCGGCGGTGTCCGCCAGCACCACGTCTATGTTGCGCGCCATGGCTGCCTGCACCGCATCATAAATCACGGCGGCGGGGTCGCCGCTTTGCTGGGCGATCACGGTGACGTTGTTGCGCGCGCCCCATTCCATCAGTTGCTCGCGTGCGGCGGCACGGAAGGTGTCACCGGCTGCCAGCAATACCGATTTGCCTTGACCCTGAAAGTATTTTGCCAGCTTGCCGATGGAGGTGGTCTTGCCCGCTCCATTTACTCCGGCCAGCATGATAACGAAAGGTTGGTGAGTACTGACATTGAGCTCTTTGGCCAACGGCTGGAGCAGTTTGAGCAGGCAGTCAGCCAGCGCCTGCCTGAGTTGGCCTGACTCAGTGAGATGTTGTTCCTTTACGCGGTGGCGCAATTCGGCCAGCAAAAAACGTGTCGCATCCATGCCGACATCGGCGGTAATCAGAATAGTTTCCAGTTCTTCGTACAGTTCATCATCAATTTTACCGCTGCGTCCGAACAAGTCCGAAAGTTGATCTCCGGTGCGCGCCAGGCCGCTTTTCAGCCGGTTTAGCCAACTGCGTTTTTCTGGTACGGCCTGCTCGGGTATATTTTCAGTAGGGGCTTTTTTCAGGAAACCAAACATAATGTCAGATAGTCGAAGGACAGCAAAATAGCGCATAATACGCGTTTACGGTGGCGGTTTTCCGCTGCCGTTATTCTATTCTGATTGGCCTTGTTTGGGCTATAAATTTGGGGCAATACATGCAGATTAAATGGTTGAAATATTTGGTGGCGCTGGCTTTATTGCCTGCAATCCTGCTTTGCAATACGGCACGCGCGGAGGTGTTTGAGAAAATACTGTCCAACGGTCTCAGGGTGATTGTCAAGGAAGATCACCGCGCGCCGGTGGTGGTGCAGCAAGTGTGGTACCGCGCGGGCAGTATAGATGAACGCACCGGTACCACAGGCGTGGCGCATATGCTGGAGCACATGATGTTCAAAGGTACCAAGTCGGTGCCGCCGGGGGAATTTTCCAGAAGGATTGCTGCTGCGGGGGGACGGGAGAATGCTTTCACCAACGAAGACTACACTGCCTATTTTCAGCAGTTGCAAAGTTCCAGATTGCCGCTTGCCATGCAGCTCGAATCCGACCGCATGCACAATCTGCAATTGTCCGATGCCGAATTCGCCAAGGAAGTGAAGGTGGTCATGGAGGAGCGGCGTATGCGTACCGATGATGAACCCCACGCGCTGTTGTCAGAGAAACTCATGGCGGCGGCGTATCAGGAACATCCCTATCAGCATCCGGTGATCGGCTGGATGAACGACTTGCTGGCGCTTACTGCCGGCGATGCACGAGATTGGTACAAGAGCTGGTATGCCCCCAACAACGCCACTCTCGTCGTGGCCGGTGACGTGAAGGCGGATGAGGTGTTCAAGCTGGCCCAGCATTACTACGGACCTATTCCTGCGGGCAAGCTGCCGGTGCGCAAACCGCACAGCGAACCTCCGCAGACCGGGATTAAACGCATCGTGGTCAAAGCGCCGGCGGAATTGCCGTATCTGGTGATGGCTTACCATGCGCCTGAACTGCGCGACCCGGAAAAAGACTGGAAGCCTTATGCGCTGGAAGTGTTGGCGGGAATTCTTGACGGCAATGAGTCGGCCCGTTTGAACAAGTCGCTGGTGCGTGAGCAGCAACTGGCCAGCGAAGTGGGTGCAGGCTACGACTCCGCCTCTCGCGGTCCGGGCATGTTCACGCTTGAAGGCACACCCAGCACGGGCAAGAGCGTGGGCGAGCTGGAAGCGGGATTGCGCCAGCAGATTGCGCTGTTGGTGAAAGATGGAGTGAGTGAAGAAGAGCTCAAGCGCGTCAAGGCTCAAGTGACCGCAGGTGAAGTCTATAAGCGCGATTCGGTGTTCTACCAAGCGATGCAGATCGGGCAACTGGAATCCATCGGGTTGGGCTACAAGGCTATTCCAGTGATGCTGAAAAAACTCCAGGAGGTGACCGTCCAACAGGTGCAGGATGTCGCGCGAGAATTTTTCCAGGACGACAACCTGAGCATTGCCGTGCTTGATCCGCAGCCGATTTCCGGTGAACACAAACACGCGAATATGGGAGGCAGTCATGACCTGCGCTAAGTTTATTGCTGCGCTGTTTCTGTCCTGCACCGTATTATTCTCCGGTGCTGCATTCGCCACTCCGCACATCCAGAACTGGCAGTCTGCCAGTGGTGCGCGCGTTTATTTTGTGGAAGACCATGATCTGCCGATGCTGGATGTGGCGGTGGATTTTGCTGCGGGCAGCGCATTCGACACGGTGGAAAAATCCGGGGTTGCCGGGTTGACTCATGGTTTGCTCGACCTTGGTTCGGAAGGACTGAGCGAGGATGATATCTCGCGCACGGTGGCTGATATAGGCGCTCAAATGGGCGGGCGTTTCGAGCCGGATCGTGCGGGCATGTCGCTGCGTACCCTGAGCAGTGCGGCGGAACGCAATCAGGCGCTGGATATTCTGGCGCGTGTTCTGCAACATCCGCTGTTTCCGGAAGCCGTGCTGGCACGCGAAAAAACTCGCCTGATCTCGGGCTTGAAAGAAGCTGAAACCAAGCCGGAAAGCATAGCCGACAAGGTTTTCAATAAAGCTGTCTTCGGCACACACCCCTATGGTTTGCGGGCATCCGGCGAAGTGGATACGGTGGAAAAAATTCAGCGCGCCGATCTCGATGCGTTTTACCGCGCGCATTACTCCGCCAAAGGAGCTGTAGTCGCCATCATGGGCGACGTGACGCGCGCCGAGGCCGAAGCCATTGCACAGAAACTTACTGCACAATTGCCGCCCGGAGGCGCATCCGCCGTGGTGCCTCCTGTCACCATGCAGATACAGCCCAGCGAACAGCGCATTGCGCACCCGGCCACGCAGAGCCATATTCTGATTGGCGTTCCCGGCATGGCGCGTAATGACCCGGACTATTTTCCGCTCTATGTGGGTAATTACATATTGGGCGGCGGCGGTTTCGTGTCTCGCCTGATGAACGAGGTGCGCGAGAAGCGCGGTTTGGCTTACAGCGTATATAGTTATTTCATGCCGATGCAGCAGCCGGGCGCGTACCAGATTGGCCTGCAAACCAAAAAGGATCAGGCCGACGAGGCATTGCAACTGACGCGTGCCACATTGCGCGAGTTCATCGCCAAAGGGCCGACGGAAAAAGAACTGAAGGCTGCCAAGCAGAATATTATCGGCGGTTTCCCCATGCGCATAGACAGTAACAAGAAGATACTGGATTACATCAGCGTCATCGGATTTTATGGGTTACCTTTGACTTACCTCGACGATTTTGTCGGCAGGGTGGATAAGGTCACTCTCGCGCAAATCCGTGATGCGTTCAAGCGTCATGTGAACCCGGATGCAATGGCGACAGTGATCGTCGGTGCCCCGGAAGCGAAAGTGGAGAGCGGAAAATAAATCGCGTAAGGATTATCGGCGGCTCATATCGCAGCCGCTGGATCGAGTTTCCCGATGCAGAAGGCTTGCGTCCCACTCCGGATCGCGTGCGTGAAACCCTGTTTAACTGGCTGGGGCAAACGCTGGACGGCAAACATTGTCTGGATTTGTTCTCCGGCAGTGGCGCATTGGGGTTTGAAGCCTTATCACGCGGCGCCGCCGAAGTGGTAATGGTGGAGAATAACCGTGTGGTGTTTCGTGCCTTGCAGGAAAATAGCAAGAAATTATGCTGTGTCAATATAGCGCTTCGTTGCGAAGATGGGATAGAATTCACGCGGCGCGAAAGCGGACGTTATGACGTGATCTTTCTCGACCCGCCGTTTCAGAGCGATTTTTTGTCGAAAGTGTTGCCGTTGCTGGGCAACAGGCTGACGGAGGACGGACTGGTATATGTTGAAACCGGTGAAAAGTTCGAGCCGGATGCGACTTGGGAAATAGTAAAGCGGGCAAAAGCCGGCAAAGTGTTTTATCAATTGCTGCAACAAGCATAAAAAAAGGCCCACCAACTTGATTAAAGTCATTTACCCCGGAACATTTGACCCCATCACTCGCGGGCATGAAGACGTTGTGCGCCGTGCTGCAGGACTGTTCGGAGAAGTTGTGGTGGCGGTGGCGGCAAGCCGCGCCGTTACTATGTTTAAGCTGGAAGAGCGTGTGGCGATGGCGCGCGAGATATTTGCGGGATTTGTCAATGTGCGGGTGGAAAGTTTTGACGATCTCTTGATGAATTTTGTGCGCGCGCAGGACGCGCGCGTGGTGTTGCGGGGTTTGCGCGCGGTGTCGGATTTCGAGTACGAATTTCAGATGGCAGGAATGAACCGCAGCCTGCACCCCGATGTCGAAACCATATTTCTGACGCCGGCGGAGCAATACACCTTCATTTCCGCCAGCATAGTGCGCGACGTTGCACGCTTTGGCGGCGACGTGAGCAAGTTTGTTTCGCCTTCAGTGGCGGCAAAATTGGTAGCAAAAAGATTAACTTAATATATGACTAAGGAGAGAAGAGCATGGCCCTGATAATTACCGACGAATGTATCAACTGTGACGTGTGCGAGCCGGAATGCCCGAACGACGCTATCTCGCAAGGTGATAGTATTTATGTTATTGACCCAAATAAATGCACCGAATGTGTTGGGCACTATGATACACCGCAGTGCGTTGATGTCTGCCCGGTGGATTGCATCCCGAAAGATCCGAATCATGTGGAAAGCCCGGAGCAACTGCAGGTCAAGTACGAAAAGCTGACAGCGGCAAAAGGCTAGATGTTTCAAGACTAGCACCACAAAGGTGCCGGCGAACCATAAGCTGTCCGGGGCAATTGGTATGCCTATGCAAAATGGGCGCCGGTTGCCTCTGCAAGCCACGAAAATCTGTCTTCCGGCAAAGCCGGGGGATGCTCGGTGAAATAGCGGGGGAGAGTGGCATGGCAAACGATGAAAACAATCAGTCCGGAACACGGGCGCATGCACCAGACCTCGATTGGAGTCAGGTGCGTGAGACCGTGCTGATGATGGAGTTGTCAGCCGGGCAAATTGAAGCAGCGATGAAAGACAGCAACAACTCGGTCGAAGTGTTGACCGATGTGTTTACCACCATGGCCGGCTATATGCGGATGATCGGTGATACGGTTGCCGCACTTCCCGATGAAGGCGAGTCGGGTGCCGCCAAAGCCAACCTGCGGGGTGCGACAGAGCAGGTTTCAGGTATGGTGCATCAGGCGATCATTGCATTCCAGTTTTACGACAAGCTGGTACAGCGCCTTTCTCACGTGAACCACAGTCTGGCTTCGCTTTCCGGCCTGGTCAGCGATAAATCCCGTCTTTACAATCCTTACGAATGGGTTGCCCTGCAAGAGAAAATCCGTTCGAAGTACACGATGCGCGAAGAAGTGGAAATGTTCGAAGCGGTGTTGGCAGGAATGTCGGTAGAGGAGGCGCTCGCCAATTTCATGACTAAGGTTAACGATCGGTCTGACGACATCGAACTGTTTTAAGTCGCCCTGTTATTTCTCGAAGCTTGAGGGCGCTTCAAAAAATTCAGATTTCGCCCAAGTGCAAGGAGGAGTGGAAAAAATTTCGCAGCACAGCATATGGATGATATGTAAGCAAGAAATTTTTTCCGCAACGCAGCAGTTGGGATGAAATATGGATTTTTAGAAGTGCCCTTTAGTCGGGGGAAGTCCTGTTCCACATGGTTTCCGTCTGCGACGCTGCACGATTAAGCACGCGACACAGGACAAACAACAAATCCGAAAGGCGGTTGAGGTAAGGCAGTGCATGTTCGGGCATGGCTTCCGCATGCGCGAGTGCGGCGAGGTCGCGCTCGGCACGGCGTGCGACGGTGCGCGCGACATGGCATTGCGCCGCCGCCGGTATGCCGCCGGGCAGGATGAACTCCTTGAGCGGTGGCAGGCCGGCGTTGTAATGCGCGATGGCAGCATCCAAATGCGCAAGCTTGTCTTCGCGGAACGGTGCGACAGGGTAGGCCAGCGCGCCACCGAGATCGAATAACTCATTCTGTACGCGCAACAATAATTCTCTTATCTCCAGTGGCAGCGTTTCAGCCAGCAGCACACCGAGGTGGCTGTTGAGTTCGTCCACGCTACCGATGGCATGGATGCGCGCACTATCCTTCGCCACACGCGAACCGTCTGCAAGGCCGGTCGTGCCATTGTCGCCGGTGCGGGTCACGATCTTGCTCAAGCGGTTGCCCATTACTGCTTCTCCAAACAGGATAAATAAATCGCGGCATCCGGTGCGGTGTGATTGCGTTGCGCCTGCCAGATCATTTCGCTCAGGCATTCCATCATTGCATGTTGCGCATTGTGCTCCGATTCGTATTTATGCGTGAGACGTTTAAAGTGGGCGTGGATGCCACAGGGCTGATTTATGGAAATATGCTCCTCGATGGTGAGATGCATCATCAGGTGCAGGAACGGATTGGTCGCGCCGTGCTCAGGCGCGTAGTCCTTATCTTGATATCTCTCCGGGGCAGCCAGCAGCTCTTGATATTCAGGATGCTTTTCGATGAGTTGCGCGGTCAGGTCTTCCAGCGGAGTGAGCAACGCCCCCTCGCGGCGCTTGCGCCAGGTCTCGAACAGGAAATTTCGTGCTTCGTCGCGGCTGGGATTAAACATCAAATCAACTTTTCTTTGTATTCGCACAAATCAAATATCAAACATTGCGCGCATTTCGGTTTGCGTGCCTGGCAAGTATAGCGCCCATGCAAAATCAGCCAGTGGTGGGCGTCATGCTTGAATTCATCCGGAACGAATTTGAGCAATTTCTTTTCCACTTCCAGTACATCTTTTCCGGGTGCGATGCGGGTACGATTGGCGACGCGGAAGATATGCGTGTCCACCGCGATGGTCGGCTCGCCGAAGGCGGTATTGAGCACCACATTCGCGGTTTTGCGGCCAACTCCGGGCAGAGCTTCCAGCTCATCGCGTGTCTGCGGAACTTGCCCGTCATGTTTTTCCATGAGCAGGCGGCACATCCGGATCAGGTGTTTTGATTTTGTCTGGTACAAGCCGATGCGCTGCACATACTCGCGCAGCTTTTCTTCTCCGAGACCGAGCAGTGCCTGCGGCGTGTTCGCCACCGGGAATAAAATGCGAGTGGCGGCATTTACGCTGATATCCGTGGCCTGCGCCGAAAGAATCACTGCCACCAGTAACTCGAATGGCGTGGAATATTCAAGCTCGGTAGTGGGATGAGGATTGGCGGCGCGTAAGCGCGTGAAGATTTCGCGGCGTTTGGTGGAGTTCATTCGTGGTATATGTCAAAACGTTATGTGTGCGGGCAGTATTTTACGTAAATCAGTTGCGCAAGAGAGAAAGTCTCATTCCTTGGGTGGCGTGACGTCGGAATATGCCAGTTTTTGAGCCTTGGCGCGGCGCGCTTCGATTTCGGCAATCTGCGCTTGCTGTGCAGGCCCCAACTGCTCGGTATTTTGCGGCTTGACGGCAGCGGCCTGAGCCTTGGCACGCTCCAGTGCAGCTTGAATGAGGGCTTGCGTATCAGTCTCCGGTGTGGCGACTGATTTTTCGGCAACCTTCTCTTTTTGAGACAGTTTTTCGGCCTTTTCGCGTTTGTCGCGCTCAATGCGTTCAAG
>CAIQPV010000653.1 GCA_903873725.1 uncultured Nitrosomonadales bacterium | reverse complement strand
CACCGGAGAACCTGCACTGAAAGTTATTGAGGAGCATGGATACATTCCTCATGTAAAAGGACGGGGGCAAGAAGCGGACGAACTCAAACGTGATCCCAACAAGAAAGCTCGGCGCTGGGTGGTTGAAGTGACCCACAGTTGGTTCAACCGATTTCGTAAGCTGCTGGTGAGATACGAAAAACTTGATCGCAGCTTTCTGGCACTCAACCACTTAGCTGCTGCCATAATGGCATTCAGAAAGATCAAGTTCGATGAAAACATTATTTACGGATAAGTTCTAAATAACTGCGAACCAGTTCTCCAAGCTTCAATGCCTGTTCTTGCATACTTTCGTAGGAACTTGCACTGGTCGAACTCGGATATGGCCGATGAATTCCTATAGGACCATTATTTGACCTCTTAACCGCCCCCGCCACCAAGAATACGCATGCGCTAAAACATTTATTCGCGGGGCCAAGCGATGTGAATACCCTTGCCTTCCTAAACATTTTGCCAATTTCGATAGCTGCTTGAATATCGCCACCTTCGCTATCTAAGAACACCACATAGCCACTGTCATCTGGATTCGGCTTATACCAAGCTGGTGCGGGGTGTTTCTTAAGGGAAACGCAGATTTATTCGACCCACATGCCAACGAAACCGAGAAGCTAAGCGTTAATGGCATATTGGAATCGATGGGGTATAAATTATGAGTGACCAGCAAAGCAAGCAACTGAGTTTTTCTCAAGCAGAGTACGGGAGCAAGAAGAAGCTTACGCGCAGAGATATATTTCTGGCCAAGATGGAAAGCGTTGTCCCTTGGGCGCGACTGATAGCAGTGGTCGAGCCGTATTACCCAAAGAGCGGCAAACGAGGTCGTCCCCCGATTGGATTGAAACGGATGCTACGCATGTATTTTGTGCAACAGTGGTATGGGCTGGCCGATGAAGCGGTAGAAGATGCGCTCTATGATAGCCAGGCACTGCGAGATTTCTGCGGCATTAATCTTGCCAAGGAGTCTGTGCCGGATGCCACGACGCTGATGGGATTCCGGCATTTACTGGAAGTCAACCAATTGCCGCAGGCGATCCTCAAGGAAGTGAACAGCTTATTGAAGGAGCGTGTGCTTTTGATGAGTCAGGGCACGCTGATTGATGCCACCCTGATAGCTGCGCCCAGTTCGACCAAGAACGAGAAACGCGAACGTGATCCGGACATGCATCAAGCCAAGAAAGGCAACCAATGGCACTTTGGCATGAAGGCACACATTGGCGCAGACGATGAATCCGGACTGGTTCATACCGTAGTGAGCACGGCCGCCAACGTCAGCGATATTAGTCAGACAGCCGAGTTGCTGCATGGAGAAGAAACCCGTGTTGGTGCGGATGCCGGATATGTGGGTGCAGCCAAACGGGAAGAGGTGAAAAAGAAGCTTGAGGCCATGCCTCATGAGGTTCGCTGGTACATAGCCAAACGCAGAAAGCCAATCCGTGAGATGGCTGAATGTTGGCAGAAAGAACTGGCGCTGGCTTTTGAAAAACTCAAGGCAAGTATTCGGGCCATTGTCGAGCATCCGTTCCATGTCGTTAAGAACATCTTCAAGTACAAAAAGGCACGTTACAAGGGGCTCAAGAAAAACGATGCGCAGTTAAATGTGCTGTTCGCGCTAAGCAACCTGTACATGGTCAGAGGAAAGTTGTGCCCGTAATTTGTAAAATGAGGGAAAAACCCTTCAAGAACTGTCAGAATAAGGAAAATCGGCAACGGAATACAGAAAAAATCAAACCGCACCAGTGAAAAATTCACGCAAAAATTAATCGCGGAAAATCACTGTTGAAAATTCGATTTATTCTGCGTTTCCCTAACGCAATATTTTGATTATTCGTTAAACCTGGTTAATGACAACTGGAACTGGATGCCGGGTTCATCCACTAGTAGTGCGTTTCATTAAAACATTCACAAATAACCCGTTCGGACTGAGCTTGTCGAAGGCTTGTTTTAACAAGAGAAAACGGTTCGACAAGCTCACCGCGAACGGTAACGGTTTTGCTGGAACGCACTACTAGCAGTGAATTTACACGTGTATATTGACATAAGCGACGATTTTGTATATTGTTCCTACATAATGTTCCCGCATTAATCCTTTGGAGAAATACCCCATGCATGCCGTTCAAGTTCGTGAACTGAAAAACAATCCCTCTCAGGCATTGCGCATAGCGGAGCAAGATATGGTTGTGGTTATGAATAGAGATCATCCTTCCGCGCTTTTGCTGCATTTCGATGAGGCAATACTGCAGAAGGCCGGTGTTTCCGCAGCTCTGGCCACGGCATTATTTCGTGACGGCGGACTATCCTTGGCACGTGCCGCAAAAGTTGCAGGGATGCCAATTGCAGACTTCATGCAACACCTTTCAAGGTTAGGCATAGCTATTGTGCAAGGCACAGTTGGAGATGCTGAAAAAGATCTGGAGACCCTTGAAACATGGCTTCAAGAGTCAT
>CAIQPV010000652.1 GCA_903873725.1 uncultured Nitrosomonadales bacterium | reverse complement strand
TGCTTGATAGCGATATCCGGTTCCATCTGGTCGTTCTTTTCGGCATCGGTTTCCTGGGAAGGCAGCATGAAATCGGCTACGATGGTGTTGTTTTCGTCGTATGCCAAAACGAAAGTTCCTCCACGCATAACACCACCAGCGTGTTCCAATCCGGGGTGCTGGGCAATGTAGTTATTGAAAAGCAGCCTGTTATCTTTTATTTCGACGTCACGCTTTATCAGGATGTCGAGATGATCCAGCATGTTAACATTCCTGTTGCTGACCAGTGAATCGAAAGGCGTGTTGAACTCTGTCTTTGCCGCAGCGCTTATCTCACTTTTAAAACTGCCTGATTGTTTCATGGCATCTTCGAGGTTCGTCACCCAGGTAGCCGCTGAACTGTTTTGAGCTACATAATCCTGGTAATTGACCTGCAGTTTAGAGGTTGCACTCGAAATTGCGGCGTTGAGCTCGGTGTCCCGGCTGGCCGCCACCTGAGCAAAAGTTCCCTTGTCTTTGAGCTCGAGCAACGTCAAATTCCCCAAAACGCTGGATTTTAGTCCCCCGCTGAACTGCTTCACTTCACTCAACTGGTTCACAACATCTGTGCGAAGCATGTTGTGCAGTTGATGCAAGTGCCCAAAATAAAAAGGTGGCCTGATCGCAATTTTCGTTTTGTCTTCACCCACCGGTCTTGCGATTGCCGGCGAAGGCAAGATTTTAGGTATTATCAAACAAAAAATAAGTATCTTCCTACTAAATCCATTAAATCTGTTGCGGTGACTGTCATGGCGTGTTCGCGCCGATTGAATCTTGACCCAGGGTGCCGATTGAAATATGACCCAGGACTGGTAGCTGCTGTTTGAGTTAGCAACTGTGGATAAGTGTAGCAAACGGTTGGTTGTGATGTTCTCCTTTCTCCGTCTCGCTGGTCAATCGGAATGCGCGGGGAAAGACGCGAAGGGCGTAGCCCGAAGCGAATTTCCCCGCGCGCGGCAACTTATGACGGCTCGACCGTTGGTGCTTCTTCTTGGCCACCTTTACGTTTCTGCTCGCGTGATTTGATGCGTGACTTCGCGGCAATGCTGCTGTGCTGGAAGCGGTAGGACTCGTTGCCCGTCTCCACGATATGGCAATGATGAGTGAGCCGATCCAGCAGTGCCGTCGTCATCTTGGCATCACCAAACACGCTGGACCATTCTGAGAAGCTCAGGTTCGTGGTGATGACCACGCTCGTGTGCTCGTACAGCTTGGACAGCAGATGAAACAGCAAGGCGCCACCGGCCTGGCTAAACGGCAGGTAGCCCAGTTCATCGAGAATGACGAGATCCATCCGCATCAGCGACAGCGCAATCCGTCCGGCCTTGCCATCGCGTTTTTCCCGTTCCAGGACGTTGACTAAATCGACTGTGGAATAGAAGCGCACCCGTTTGCCCTGCGAGGCAATCCCGGATACGGCGATGGCAGTGGCCAAGTGCGTCTTGCCCGTGCCCGGCCCACCAATAAACACCGCGTTCTGCGCCGTGTCGGTAAAGGACATCGTGGCCAGTTCCTTGATCAGGTGCTGATCCGCGCTCGACGCATCGAAGTCAAATCCCGCCAGATCACGATGCACGGGGAACTTGGCCATGTTCATCTGGTGACTCACGGATCGCATTGCGCGGTCGGTGTGCTCTTCTTGCAGCAAGTGTTCGATCAACCACCGCGACGACTCAGTCGATGTCGTGCCCTGAGCTATCAACTCGGTCCAGGCAATGGCCATGCCTTGCAATCGCAGCTCCTTGAGTTCAGTCGCAACATCACGCATGGTTCACCTCCGCCGCGTCAGTCACCCCGTCGTCAGTTTCCCGCAGGCTGTCATAACGACTGGGGTCGGCCAGCGGCGCTTCCTTGAGCTGCAAACTGGTTTCCACGCAAGCCGGCGTTGGCGCGGCATTCAACCGCGCCAATACGTTGAGGACATGCTCGGCGCTCAGGGCCCCAGATTCGATCACCAGTTCCACGGCCACCAATACCGCATCCAACCCGGCTGTCGGCACAGCAGCCAGCACCTGCGCCATGACTTTGTCCCCACCCGTGTGTCGCATCAGGCCTTGCTTCAGCAACTTGAGGGGCGCAGGCAAGTCAGCGAATGGCGCGCCATTTCTAAGCGCCCCGGGTTTGCGTTCCACTAACGAGATGTAGTGCTGCCAGTCGTAGCAGATCTCGCCCCGCTCGGTCAGGCGGTCATGGCTAGCGACCACGGCGTCGCCGGCCACGATGCTCACCCGGGTCGGATAGAGCCGGGTGCTGACTCGCTGACCGGCGAACTCGCAGGGCACCGAGTAGCGGTTGCGTTGGACAGTGACCAGGCAGGTGCTCGATACCCGAGCCGGTTTCTCCACGTAGCCGTCAAACGGCGTGGGCATCGGCATCATCTCGGCACTTTCCTGCTCCAGCATTTCCGCGACGCTGAAGGTCTTGTGTTCCGGATGGCGCAGCTCGCTCCACAGCGACCGGCAACGCTCACCCAGCCACAGGTTGAGTTCCGTGAACGAGCGAAATTGCCGATTCTGCGCATCCAGCCAGATACGCCGCCGACTGTCTTGCACGTTCTTCTCGACGACGCCTTTCTCCCAGCCCGAGGCGACGTTGCAGAAATCAGCGTCAAACAGGTAGTGCGCGCACATGACGGCAAAGCGTGCATTGACCACACGGCCCTTACCCTTGTTGACCTTGTCCACTGCCGTCTTCATATTGTCGTAGATGCCGCGCCGAGGAATGCCACCCAGTGCGGTAAAGGATCGCGTGTGAGCATCGAACAGCATTTCGTGGCCTTGGCTCGGGTAGGCCACGAGCCAGAACGCACGACTCGCACACAGCTTGAGATGAGAAACCTGCATGCGCCGGTAGATGCCACCGATCACCAGTCCCTCTTCGCTCCAGTCAAACTGGAACGCTTCGCCCAATTCGAAACTCAGGGGAACGAAGGCGTGAGGGGCTTTGCCTTCCTGCCCGCGCCAGGCGCGGATGAAGGCAGTGAGTTGGCTGTAGCCGCCGACGTAACCTTCGGCTTTGATTTGCGCCAACAAATCCTTGGCGGTGCGCCGGTTCTGTTTAGCGCGGTGCGCATCGGCTTTGAGCGCCTGCTCAATGACCGCGTGGAACCTGGTGAGCCTGTTCGGTGCGTGGCCCCTGCGGTATTTCGGTGAGGCGACTTCCTTGGCGTCTCTCACCCATTTGCGTATCGTGTTGCGCGATAGGCCCGTGCGCTTCGTGATTTCATGCAGCGACAGTTTGTCGCGAAAATACATCCGTCGAATCTTGCCTAACATTTCCATGGTGATCACCTTTTATCTCCTGCCTAAAAATTAGGCAGGTCTAGTGGAACACCTGGGTCAGTTTTACGTCGGCATAACTCCTATGCCTGGGTCAGTATTCGGTCAGCGTCAACACTTTCGCTCCGAATTTGCAAAAAATATGCGAAATTTTGCAAATACCGAATCCCTTGCCACCAACAGATCTCTCGCCAGCGCTCGGGCCGCGCCTCGAGCGATTTGCGACGATTTCTCCAAAGCACCGAGCTGCCGCTGAGGAGTTGGTGAACGCCCTCGAGTTACTAGGTTAACAACCCGACTGCAGATACCATCAACAACTGGGATAGATACTTGTGGTCCAAACAGAACACACATTTGTATACAGTTGTGCAACGCGGCAATACTTCCGAAGCCGTGAATTGATTTGTGACGCAGCAGTATCTGACGAATACATCTGCAAAATCTGGACAGAACAGCCACAACGCTTCATCATTAACCCAAACCAGCACACCGTTTGACTAAACATCTAGTTGATGTGACAAAAAGCAGATCAGCGCGACAAATCGCCTGCCCGTTTCACTTGCATGT
>CAIQPV010000651.1 GCA_903873725.1 uncultured Nitrosomonadales bacterium | reverse complement strand
TGCACGGTGGGGGTTGGGTGCGGCCTTGTGAAGACAAGAGCGGGTGGGAATTGATAGAAGACCGTGCCGATAGCGTCAAAAAGGTATTTGAATATGCTGCCAGCGGGCATGGAGGTGTCTCAATCGCACGCATTGCCAATACAGAATGCTGGCCAATGCCATGGCGCACGAGAAAGACTACCAAACATTGGGAGCACACTGGCATATCGCGCCTTCTCCGTGATCGTCGGGTCATTGGCGAGTGGCAGCCTCGACGAATCATCAACGGAAAACTGTCTCAGGACGGAGACCCCGTGAGGGACTACTTTCCATCCGTCATATCAACAGATTTATGGCATCGTACTCAAGCTGCTCTACGGGGTAGGCCTGGCCCGGACAGGCGGGCGAGAGGAGTGTTTGCTGATGTATTTACCGGACTCTTATGGTGCTGGTGCGGCGTGCGAATGGAACGTAAATCAGCATCGTCACGCGGATGCACCCGCTACTACTGTCTTAACAGAAAAGCAGGCAATACGTTATGTCCAAGTATCGATGAAGAATCACTTGTGCAAACGATCTTTCGCAACTTGGGAAATTTCGAAGAACGCGCTTTTCGAGATGACACGGTGGTCGAGGCCCTGAAGGAAAAGATAAAAATTGCCGAAGAGAAGGTCTCCGACGCGATTGAACGCGCCAAACGCATTGTTCTGGCGATTGAGGAGGGGGGCAGCATTCCATCTCTAACAGAGCGGCTCCAGACTGTAGAGGCTGAACAGCATAAAGCACGGCAAGACGGTGAGCTTGCGAGGTTGGAACTGGACAAGGTTCCGCTGATGGCTGGCGAATTCAGCAGAGACCTCGCTGCGCAAGCATTAGAATGGATAGACGATAGGTCTTGCGTTGAACAGCGCCATAAACTGGCAACTGCTCTAAATCGTGTCGTCAAAAGCATAACTGTTTATGAAAAAACCAAGACCTTCGGCGTGGTTCTAAAGGATGACAGCGCTGTTGGCTTGCCGATACTCCCGAGGCTACATAAGCGAAAGGAAAAAAAGCAAGCGAAACGGCGTAATGTGCGGCTCAAGAAATAGCTGGTGGCAGAGATTCCGGCCTGCCACGCTCACCTCAGCGATCACCCGTTCCCGCAAGTCCTTCCCCATCTTGAAGTGCGCCGCCCTGTTGGCCAGCACCTGGACTTGTTCTCCGGATTTCTTGGTTGCGCCATATACCTTGACCAAATGCAATTCTGGAAATCCATGAAAAGGGTTTGCTGTTGGATGGCTGAGCCATTTTCCAGGGCAAGGCTGTCTACAGGAAAGACGTAGGAGCCAGAAACACATAACATCCCACGGTATGTGCCTGTCATAGTCTGTACTGATGATTGGTGCATCCAAGCAGCTCTGTGACCTTTGAATCATGCTCCGTTCTTGACCCAATAAATTTGTTGATCCAGCTTGATTTGCAACCACAAACAGCAAATAAAGCTTGCAATTTTATTGATTTTGTATTAGAATGGTTTTGCGCTAACCGAGGGGCCCCTAATCAGGGTCAGTTCCGGCACCAGAAGAAATGAGTGCGGACACAGGATGGGCAGCTGAATTTGGTCAAGCTATTGTTTAGCTTGGGCTGTCCATCTAGATCGAGAATTGCGGAGTTGCCACCACGCTGGCTAAACGCAACGATCTAAAAAACTGGTCCATAATCGTACCTATAGTTACCATGTCTGGCTTTGCTTGATAGCATAGCCCACACATAAAAAATCCCG
>CAIQPV010000650.1 GCA_903873725.1 uncultured Nitrosomonadales bacterium | reverse complement strand
CATGAACAAAGCAAGCATAATGAACAAGTAGGCGAAAGTAAGCGCCTTGAAAAAAATACCCCAGTGCCGCGCCCGGCGTTGTTCCCGAATCGCAGACATGGCAAGCTTCTCCAGCACGCCACGTTCCCAGTTGTTATTTTGATCAGACATGAAAACTCCTTGGTTACACTAATCCATAGTCAGAACCAGCCCGCTGCAAGGGAAAAGGAACTGGTATGGCTGGAATGGAATAAATCGAGGCTCGCAGTATATCAGGCGTGAGCCCTGAACCACTTCCGCATTTCCGCAAAATCATCCAGCAACGCAATTGGCTGCAATGCCCGCAACTGCTCCACCGGATGGGCGCCGTGTGTCACACCAATCGCATCCACGCCTGCGTTGATCGCCATCTGCAAATCGTGGGTGGTATCGCCCACCATCAGCGCACGCGCCGGAACCACCCCCAGTTCGTCCATGATTTCCAGCAGCATCGCCGGGTGCGGTTTGGAAAAAGTCTGGTCAGCGGTGCGGCTAGTGTGGAAATATTCCGTCATATCTGACGATTGCAATGCGCGATCCAGACCGATGCGGCTTTTGCCGGTTGCCACCGCGAGCCGGTACCCGGTGCCGTGCAGTTCCGCTATCGTTTCCCGCGCGCCGTCAAACAAGGGAATGGACGTATCCCGCGCAAGAAAATGATGTTTGTAACGCGCCACCAGCGGATCGTACATCGACTCGGGCGCATCCGGTACGGCATAGCGCAAAGCCTGCCCCAATCCCATTCCGATCACATGGCGTGCCGCTTCATCACTCGGCACGGATAATTCCAGATCGCGGCACGCGGACTGAATCGAATTTGCGATAATCGCCGTGGAATCCATCACCGTGCCATCCCAGTCGAACACTATCAAATCATAACGCTTCGCCATGTTGCCCAACCTAAAGTTCAAGCCGCGAAGTTTAACATTTTTACATGTTCGCATTGCCAACATGCTCAACACCACCTAGCATGGCACGCCATGAATACCATGATTGCTCCAAACTGGCTGATCTATTGCCGCCCCGGCTTCGAGCGCGATTGCGTGCAGGAAACTCATGCCAAACAAATCGAAGCGGTTCCCGGCAGCGGCTTTGTCGTGCTGCAGGGCAAGCCACGCCTGGCTTACGCGCACCTCACCTTTGCACGTCAACTGATACAATTGCGCGGTGCAGTACTCGAATTGCCCGACCGCGACCGCCTCACTCCGCTGCTGGCCGCAATTCCCGATGAGCCGCCTCGATTCGGCATGCTCCGGATGGAAACGCCGGACACCAACGAAGGCAAGACGCTGTCAGGGTTTACGCGACGCTTTCAGCCGCTTCTTGAAGAACAGTTACGTACCGGCGGACGGTTGACGAATGATGCAACCCTGCCGCGCCTGCACATCTTTTTTCCTGACAAAAACCGCGCGCTCATCGGTACCGGCGACCCGCACAATAGTGCTGCCGCGCACATGGGCATCCAGCGCCTGAAAATGCCGCACGACTCACCCAGCCGTTCCTACCTGAAACTGGCTGAAGCATTTGAGGTTTTTCTCAGCAGGGAAGAACAGGAAAAGTGGCTCAAGCCGGGTTTCCATGCGGTGGATTTGGGGGCGGCACCGGGTGGCTGGACATGGCAACTGGTGCAACGGGGGTTAACAGTCATCGCTGTGGACAACGGCCCGCTGAAAGGCGTGGCGGCGCAACATCCGTCCATCAAACATTTGCGGCAGGACGGTTTTCGCTACCGTCCGCAGCAAGCGGTGGATTGGCTGGTATGCGACATGGTGGAGCAACCCGCGAAAGTAGCGGCGCTGATGGCGGAATGGGTGGTGTCGGGCGCAACCACGCGCGCCATTTTTAATCTCAAGTTACCGATGAAGAAACGCGTGGAAGCCTTGGTTAATGCGCTCGATACCATACGTGCAAAGCTGGACGGGAAAAACATGCGCTATCGCCTGGAAGCAAAACAACTCTACCACGACCGGGAAGAGGTGACAGTGTTCCTCGCAAGAGTTAAACGGTAGCTACGATGATTGCGGGATACGGATAGACCGTGAAATTTGCTCAGTCGTGTTGTTGCCCGAAGAAGCATAAAATGATTGTCAGTATCACTTGCCGGCGTTAAAGTACGTCACGCTACATTCATTTAACAATTCCGGGGATGCCGATGACTATTTTGATGCTGGCTGGGACGTTGGCGGTAATTTTTTTGCTGGCTTTTTTTCGTGCTTCCATATGGAGCTGGTTGCTGGCAATATTGGTTATCGTTCCGCTTACCGCCATCCAGGGCCGTTTTTCAGCCGATGTATTTCAGGTTGTCATCATTGCGCTGGCCGTGTTTGTGGCGGTGCTGGGCATACCTCCGTTACGGCGTTTATTGGTGAGCGGCTTCATCCTCGGGATTTTCCGCAGGATTCTTCCCCAGGTTTCGCAGACCGAACAGGAAGCGCTCGATGCCGGAACGGTGTGGTGGGACGGTGAATTGTTCAGCGGCAACCCGGACTGGCACAAGCTGCTGGCTTATCCCAAACCGACCCTTACCCCCGTGGAACAATCCTTTCTCGACAACGAAACCGAAACCTTGTGCGCCATGCTGGACGATTGGGACATCACCCACGTGCGCCAGGATTTATCACCCCAAGTATGGCAGTACATCAAGGACAAAGGCTTTTTCGGCATGATCATTCCGAAAGAGTATGGCGGGCTTGAGTTCTCCGCGCAGATGCATTCCGCCGTGGTGACTAAAGTTGCCTCGCGCAGCGCCACCGGGTCGGTGACGGTGATGGTGCCCAACTCGCTCGGGCCTGCCGAGTTGCTGCTGCATTACGGCACGCCGGAACAAAAGAGGAAATATTTGCGCGGGCTGGCGCAGGGCAAGGAAGTGCCCTGTTTTGCGCTGACCGGTCCGTTTGCCGGTTCCGATGCCGGTGCAATTCCCGATCGCGGAATCGTTTGCAGGGGTGAGTTCGGGGGGCAACAAGACGTGCTGGGTATGCGCCTCACCTGGGAGAAACGCTATATTACCCTTGCCCCGGTTGCCACATTGCTGGGTCTGGCCTTCAAATTATACGACCCCGACCGACTTCTGGGCGGGGAAACCGAGCGCGGGATCACGCTCGCACTGATTCCCGCCGATACGCCCGGTGTGAATCTCGGCCGCCGTCATTTTCCGCTTAACTCTGCGTTCCAGAATGGGCCAACCTCGGGCAAGGATGTATTCATCCCGATGGACTACATCATCGGCGGACAGGAACGCATTGGCCAGGGCTGGCGCATGCTGATGGAATGCCTGGCGGCGGGGCGTTCGATTTCGCTTCCCGCCAGCGCCACCGGCGGCGTAAAACTGGCAACCCGCACCAGCGGCGCTTATGGCCGGGTACGCAAACAGTTCAAGCTGCCCATCGGCAAATTCGAGGGAGTGGAAGAAGCTTTGGCACGTATCGGCGGCAATACCTACATGATGGATGCGGCACGCAAGATGACCGCGCAGGCTGTGGATATGGGCGAGAAACCGTCGGTGATTTCCGCCATCGTCAAATACCATTGCACCGAGCGCGGGCGTGCGGTGATCAACGACGCGATGGACGTGCACGGCGGCAAAGGCATCTGCATGGGACCGAACAATTACCTCGCACGCGGCTATCAGCAGACGCCGATTGCCATCACGGTAGAAGGCGCGAATATCCTGACGCGCAGCATGATCATCTTCGGGCAGGGGGCGATCCGCGCCCATCCTTACGTGCTCAAGGAAATTCAGGCGGCACAGGATTCCGACACGGAACGCGCGGTACAAAATTTCGACGCCGCACTGATCGGCCACATTACTTTCAGCATGAGCAACGCGGCGCGCGCGCTGGTGTTCGGACTGACCGGCGGATACGGCATTCCGGTGCCTGCAGAAGGGCCGACGCGGCATTACTTCCAGCAACTGACGCGCTATTCCTCGGCGTTCGCGCTTGCGGCGGACGTATCCATGCTGGTACTGGGCGGCAGCCTCAAGCGCCAGGAAAAAATTTCCGCGCGTCTGGGCGACGTGCTGAGCCAGCTTTACCTGTGCTCAGCCACGCTGAAACGTTTCGAGGACGAAGGCCGGCAAGCAGAAGACCTGCCGCTGTTGCACTGGTCCATGCAGGATGCGTTGTACAAAATTCAGTCGGCTCTGGACGGCGTACTGCAAAACTTTCCCAGCCGCATCGCCGCATTGCTGCTGCGCGGATTGATTTTTCCGGTTGGCAAATGCCTGTCTCCGCCGTCAGACAAACTCGGGCATCAGGTTTCCGCGCTGCTACTGAGACCCGGCGCGGCTCGCGATCGCCTGACCGCGGGCATGTATCTGCCAACCGACGAAAACGATGCGGTGGGCGCCCTGGAAGCAGCGTTGCACAGCACGCTCAACTGCGAGCCGTTACAAGGCCGGGTAGAAGCAGCCCGAAAAACCGGCAAGCTCATGGAGATGGAAGAAATGTCGCGGATTGCCGAGGCCCGGGATAAGGGCGTCATTTCTGCGGAAGAATATTTGCAACTGGAACGCGATTACGCACTGCGCCGCAAGGTCATCATGGTGGATGACTTTGCACCGGAAGAACTTGCGGCGGGAGGCTGATAGTTTTCCGGACTGAAATCCGGAATGAGTATTCGTTGACTTTAAAATACAGGTAAAAATTAGCCCACAATAATCCTAAAAGCTGTAATTGATGGGTTCGTAGGTGCGAATTTACCTCGGAGAGGTTCTTGTACCCGAAGGGTGATCGCACGCTCAACGAGTTATGTGCGAAT